>CAYNNS010000062.1:0-13734 GCA_964398345.1 uncultured Gemmatimonas sp.
CCGGGGGGCACTGGACTTGCGACGATCCAGGGCCTGGTGTGCCTGTCCGACGCGGACACGGGCCGCGCCCTCGCGATCCTGGATTCGGCTGGGCTCGCTCGCTTGCGGACCGGGGCGGCGACGGCTGAGGCCGCAAAGCACCTGGCGCGCCCGGAGTCGCGGAGCGTTCTGATCTACGGGTGTGGACGCCAGGCCGGCATGCAGGTGGCCTGCCTGCAATGCGTGCTGCCAATCACCGCGGTGCTGCTGCACGACCAGGATGCTCGGGCCGCCACCCGGCTCAGACACTGGATTCAGCGGGAGCTGGGCCTCGCCACCGAAGTCCTGGATGCGCTTTCCGCCCAGCATCGCGCGCGTGCGTGCGACGTCATCGTCACCTGCACGCCCTCGCCTCGCTGGTTTCTGAGCCGGTCGCAAGTCGCTCCGGGTACCTTCGTCGCCGCCGTCGGCGCCGACGACAGCGGAAAACAGGAGCTCGAGCCTACGCTGCTGGCGGAAGGCACTCTGGTGGTGGATGTGCTCGAGCAGTGCGCCAGAATCGGAGAGCTGCACCATGCGCTCGACGCCGGCGTCATGACGCGCGCTGACGTGCACGCCGAGCTGGGAGAAATCCTATCCGGCCGGAAGCCGGGCCGGCGGGACGCTCAAGAGACCACCGTCTTCGACAGCACCGGCACCGCCATCGAGGACGTCGCCGCTGCCGCCATGGTATTCGAGCGTGCCGTTGCGCGGGGCAGCGGGACGGCATTCGCCTTCGCGGGAGATGGTCCATGAAGTGGGTTACGCGAGAGCATCCCAAGATCGACCGCATCGCCTGTCCCTGGCTGATTCGCCGCTGCATCGATCCGGACGCGGAGTTCCTCTTTGTCCCGCCGGAGCAAGTGAACAGCGTGGCCCGGGAGTGCGGCGCCATTCCCTTCGATGTCGAGGGGGTCGAGCTGACCCACGAGGGCTCGCTCTGCAGCTTCGACGCTTTTCTCAAGAAGTACGAGCGCAAGGAGCCGGAGCTCCAGGAGCTCGCGAGGATCGTGCGGGGCGCCGATACCGACCGGCTGGAGCTGACACCTCAGTCAGCGGGGTTGCTCGCCATCTCGCTCGGGCTTTCGCACAACTTCCCCGATGATCACGAGCTGCTGGCGCAGGGAATGGTCCTCTACGATGCCCTGTATGCGTGGTGCCGGCACGTTCGCGAGGAGCGGCACAGCTGGAACCCGCAGCGTCGGGCTAGCTCGCCTTAGCCGCCTCGCGGTAGCGTTCCATCAGGGCGCGGTGGGTGGCGATCTCGCCGTCGTCGGGCTGTCGTTGTGTCCAGGTGCCGTCGGCCCCGAGATCCCAGGCCTGGCGGTTGTCCCGCCACATCAGCTCGAGCAGCTCCTGGATCATGTCACAGTGGGTACGGCAGTCGAGCGGCACCGCGGCCTCGATGCGGCGATCCAGGTTCCGGGGCATCCAGTCCGCCGAGCTGATGTGCACTTCCGTATTGCCCGCGTTGTGGAAACACCACGCCCGGGAGTGCTCCAGGAACCTGCCGATCACGCTGATCACGCGGATGCGGTCGCTCATGCCGGGAATCCCGGGGCGAAGGCAGCAGATGCCCCGCACCTGCAAGTCGACGGTCACGCCGGCGCGTGAGGCCTCATAGAGCAGGGTGATGGTTTCCGGGTCGACCAGCGCGTTCATCTTCGCCAGGATCCGGGCGGGCAGCCCGGCCTCCGCGTGCGCGATCTCCCGCCGGATCAGCTCGACCAGACGCTTCCGCATGCCCGTGGGGGCAACGATCAGCTTGCGATAACCCTGAGGGCTCGCAAATCCGGTGAGCACGTTGAAGAGGTCGGAAAGGTCGGCGCCGAGATCCGGATCGGCCGAGAAAAGCCCGAAGTCGGTATAGATACGCGCGGTGCGCGGGGCATAGTTCCCGGTGCCGATGTGGACGTAGCGACGAATCTGCTCGCCTTCGCGCCGGACGACGAGGATGACCTTGGCGTGGGTCTTGAGTCCCGCGACGCCGTAGCTCACATGGACGCCGACGTCCTCGAAGCGCTGGGCCCAGCGGATGTTGTTCTCCTCGTCGAAGCGGGCCTGGAGCTCGATGAGCACCGCCACCTGCTTGCCGCGCTCGGCGGCGTTCGCGAGCATGCGCGCGATGTGCGAATCTCCGCCGGTCCGGTAGAGCGTCATCTTGATGGCGAGCACGTCGGGATCTTCGGTGGCTGCCTGGATGAAACGTTCCACGCTGGCCGCGAAGCTCTCGTAGGGGTGATGGACCAGAATCTCCCCTTCGCGGATCAGCTCGAAGATGTTGCGGGTGCCCGCCAAACGGGGCGGCACGCTCGGGCTGAAGGGCGCGTCGTGCAGCTCGGGGAGCTCCAGCACCGAGATCGCGAGCAGGTCGCTGGCGTCGAGCAGCCCCTCGCCTTCGTACACGTCTTCGAGGGTCAGCGGCAGCCCGTCGCTGTCCTGGTCCGCGTTGAGCTCTTCGAGCAGGAGCTGCCGGAGCGACTCGGGCATCGCGGGGTCGACCTCGAGCCGGACCACCTCGGCGAAGCGGCGATTGCGGACCTCTTCCTGAATCAGGGCCAGCAGGTCGTCGGCCTCGTCGGGGTCGACCTCGAGGTCGGTGTTGCGGGTAATGCGGAAGGGGTACGCTCCGAGGATTTCGACGCCCGGGAAGAGCGCCTCGAGATTGCTGGCGATCACCAGCTCGAGGGGAACGTAGCGATGGGTTCCAGGCAGGGGCACCCAGCGCGGGAGGATCTTGGGGACCTTGACCCGGGCGAAGCGCTCCTGGCCGGCGTCGCCCCGGAGGATGACGGCGAGCGAGAGCGAGAGATTCGAGATGTACGGAAACGGGTGCGCCGGATCGACTGCCAGCGGCGTCAGCACCGGGAAGACGTTCGCGGTGAAATAGTGATCGAGGTGCTGCAGATCGTCGGGCGAGAGCTGCTCGTGACGCGTCAGGAGCTCGATGCCGCGTTCCGCCAGTGCCGGCACCACATCCTTGGTGAGACAGCTGCCGTGATCGCGTTGCAGCTCGCGCACCACCGGGGCGATGGCCCGGAGCTGCTCTTCCGGCGTCATGCCATCCGGGGTCAGTTCGCTCAGCTTCGCCGCAACCTGCTCCCGCAAACCCGCCACCCGGACCTGGAAGAACTCATCCAGGTTCGAAGCGAAAATCGCAAGAAATTTGACCCGCTCCAACAGGGGGGTCCGGCCGTCCCGCGCCTCCTGGAGCACCCGGCGGTTGAACTCGAGCCAGGAGAGCTCGCGGTTGATGAACAGCGACGGATTGCGGAAATCGGGCGCGGCTGGCGCGGCCCGGACCTCCTGGCTCGTCGTCTGGGGAAGGCTCGTGGTCAGGGATTCTTCGGCCATAAATCGCAATCTATACCCTGGTCCCAAAGCCTTGTGTCACAAGTGAGCGATTATCCTACAGATACCCCTAGGGGGTAGCGGGGACAGGCTTGAGATACTGGTCAATCCAATCGAGCACCGTGCCCCACCAGAGGCGGCGGTTGCGGGGCTTGAGGACCCAGTGGCCTTCGTCGGGGAAGTAGAGGAACTTCGCCGGAATGCCGCGGACCTTGAGTGCGGTAAAGGCCTGGAGTCCCTCAGCGAGCTCCAGCCGGTAATCGAGCTGGCCGTGGATCACGAGCATCGGCGTCTTCCATTGATCGGCAAAGTTGGAGGGCGACCAACGCTCGAGCAGGGTCCGCGTCTCGGGACGGGTCGTGCCCCCAGCTCCGAACTCGTGATTGGGAAACCAGAGCTCTTCCGTAGCCCCCTGGGCGCTTGCCAAGTCGAAAATCCCGTCGTGTGACACCATCACCTTGAAGCGGTTGGTGTGACCCTGGAGCCAGTTCACCATGTAGCCGCCGTACGATGCCCCGGCGGCCGCCATGCGCGTGCTGTCCACGTACGGCAGGGCCGCGAGGCGGTCGAGCCCCTTCATCAGATCTTCGAACGGATAGTCGCCCCAGTGCTGGGAGATGCTGTTGGTGAAGCGCTGGCCCCAGCCCGGCGAGCCGTGGAAGTTCACGGCTGAGACGACGTAGCCTCGGGCCGCGAACATCTGGTAGTTCCAGCGCAGGCTCCAGGAATCCAGCGTGGGGACCTGCGGACCGCCGTGGACGACGTAGATCAGGGGATACTTCTTCGCGGGATCGAAGCCGGGTGGCTTGAGCAGCCACGCCTGCACCGAATCGCCCAGAGCGCCAATGAAGGAGAAACTCTCCAGGGGCGGCAGCTCGAGCTGAGCGAGCGCCGCGGCATTCAAGCTGGTCAGGGCGCGCAAGCCGCTGCCGTCGACTCCCACGCGATAGAGCTCGGGTGGGTAGGTCGCGGTCTGGCGCAGAAACACGACCTGGTCGCCTTTGGGGCTCACGTGGATCGCCGTGTTGAGTCCCCCGGTCGCGATGCTAACCCGCTTTCCCGTCGCCACGTCGAAGCGATAGAGGTTGTGCCCCCCGCGCTCCTCGACCTCCAGAATCAGCGTCTTCGAATCGGGAGTCCACGCGAGGCTCTGGATGTTGACGTCCCAGTCGGCCGTCAGCGGGCGCTGCTGGCGTGTGCCCCGGTCGAACAGCATGAGCTGCTGCCGATCGGCCTCGAATCCGGGGGTTTCCATCGAGAGGTACGCGATGGAGCGGCCGTCGGGCGAATAGGCGGGCGAATGGTCGTTGCCGTGCCGAGTGGTGATCGGTGCCAGCCCCGCACCGTCGTTCGCCACGGTAAACACGTCGTTGTTGGTGCTCTGCGCGACGTCCGCGTCGGGGTTCATCACGAGTGCGAGCTCGCTGCCCGACGGTGCGAGGTCGAGCCCGGCGCCCAGGTCGAGCGGCGGCGTGTCGTGGTCGACGGGCGTCAGGTCCTTCACCGTGTTGTCGGCGAGGTCGATCCGGAGGAGGTGGCTGCGAATTCCCTCACGCCATTCATTCCAGACCCGGTAGAAGAGGCCGGTCCAGATCCTGGCCTGGGTCTGGTACTGCCCGTTGCGCTTGTCGATCTCGTGATCGCCGGGGGGCCACTTGAGATCGCTGGTGACGAAGACCGCCTTGCCGTCCTTCGCCCAAAGGAAGTCGTTGACGCCGCTCTCGAGCCTGGTGAGCGGTGCCGGACTCTCGCCCCCGAGCCCGACGCGCCATACCTGCGCCCCGTTTGCCCGGGTGGAGATGAAGCCGAGTAAATGCCCGTCGGGGGCCCAGCGCGGGGCGAAATCGCTGCCCGGCCCGCTGGTCACTGCTCTGGCATTGCCGCCGGTTGCGGGAACCACCCAGATGCGGGTGACGTTGCGATTCTCCTGAAGTGACGGCTCGGTGACGGTGAACGCCACGGTACTGCCATCCGGCGAGAGTTGGGGATCCCCCGCGATTTTCAGCGCGAGAAAGCGCTCGAAGCTGATCGGTTGTTTGGCTTGCGCGAATAGCAGAGTGGGAGCGAGCAGCAGGAGTGCCAACGGTCGTTTCATGAAATGACTCCGCCACCGAGGACCTGGCCCTCGGAGGAATAGAGGACACCGGATTGTCCCGGTGTGACGGCACGAAGCGGCTCCTCGCTGGTCAGCACGATGGTGTCACGGGTGAGCTCCGCCACTACCGCAGGCACCGGCCGCGCACGATACCGAATCTGTACGTCGCAGTGTGCGCCCGCGCCGAGTGGCTCCGCCAGCCAGTTGAGCTCCTCGAGCCGGACGCGGTAGCTGCCAAGCTCATCCGCCTCCCCCACCACGACAGCCCGGGTCTCGGGCCGGATCGCCAGCACGAACAGGGGCCGGCGCTGCCCTCCAGGAAGCCCACGCCGCTGGCCGACGGTGTAGCGCGCAAAGCCGTCATGCTCGCCGATCACCTCGCCGCTGCTCGTCATGAACGGTCCGGGGGCGAGCGCGGGGGCTCCCTCCGGAAGGTGCCGTTCGAGCACCGCGGCGTAGTCGTCGTCGGGGACGAAACAGATCTCCACGGACTCGGGCTTCTCCGCAGTGCCGAGGCCGAGCTGCCGGGCCAGCGCGCGGGTTTCCCCCTTGGTGAGATCGCCGACCGGAGTCTGCATGCGGTCGAGCACGCCGCGGTCGATGCCCCAGAGGAAATAGCTCTGATCCTTGGCGCGGTCCCTGGCGCGGTAGAGGCGGCCCTCGGCGGCTCTGGCGTAATGGCCCGTGGCGATCGCGTCACAGCCGAGCGCGTCGGCATGGGCGAGCAGATCACGGAACTTGGTGAACGAGTTGCAGCGCACGCAGGGGATCGGGGTGCGGCCCCGGCTGTACTCGGCGACGAAATTCGCGATGACGCTCTGCGAGAAGCGGTCTTCCAGGTTGAGCACGTAGTGGGGGATCCGCAGCGTCGCGGCGACATCGCGTGCGTCATTGATGGAGTCGAGGGAGCAGCAGGGCCGATCGGGGACGGAGTCACCATAGCAGAAGAGCTTCATCGTGGCGCCCACGACATCGTGTCCCTGCTGGACCAGCCGGGCCGCCGCGACGGAGCTATCGACCCCGCCGGACATTGCCACCAGGACCCGCGCCATCGTCAGGCTCTCCCGAGAACTACTGCGAGCTTGCGCACCTTGTCCACCGCCGACGGGAAAACCTCGACGACCCGGTCCAGGTCTTCCGGCGTGGTGTCGCGCCCGAGGCTCAACCGGAGGGAGCCGAGAGCCAGGGAGCGAGGCACTCCCATCGCGGTGAGCACATGCGACGGCTCCATCGCGCCGGTCGAGCAAGCCGAGCCACCGGAGGCCGCGACGCCGGCGAGATCGAGGTGCATGAGGAGGGCTTCGCTGTCGGTCCCGGGCACGCCGAGGTTGAGAATGTGTGGCGCGCGAGGAGCGGAATCCCCGTGCGCGACGATGTCAGCCACCCCGCTGCGCAACCGCTCGAACAGGTCGTCCCGCAGCGCGGCGAGCCGGGCACTGGTTGCACTCTGCTCCTGGGCTGCGAGCGTGGCGGCGCGACCGAACCCGACCGCGCCCGCGACATTCTCCGTTCCAGGACGGATGCCGAATTGCTGCCCCCCTCCGTGAATCAGAGCCTCGATGGCCTTGCGGTCTTTTACGACAAGCGCCCCGATTCCTTTCGGGGCGCCAATCTTGTGTCCGGAGAGCGTCAGCAGCGGACAGGGAAGCTCGGCAAGACGGACGGGAATCTTGCCGAAGGCCTGCACCGCATCGCAGTGCAGCAACACTCCGGCCCGGTGGCAACGTTCGGCCACCGATTCGATGGGCTGCTGAACTCCGGTCTCGTTGTTCACCCACATCACCGAGACGATCGCCGGGGAACGCTCGAGGACCGCGTCGAGTGCGGCCAGGTCGAGCTGTCCATCCGGAGCCACCGGCAGGATTACCGCTTCGCCGCCGTGGTGGGTGACCTCGTGTGCGGCGGCGAGCACCGACTTGGGGTCGATGGCAGAGACCGGGGTCAGCAGCGGCCGGCCCTGCTGCCGGGCCGGGAGAGCTGGGCCCAGACCCGCGAGATTGTCAGCCTCGGTACCGCCCGACGTGAAAACCACCTGCTGCGGCTCGGCGCCAACCGCCGTCGCGAGCTCGCGCCGGGCCTGCTCCAGCCCGGCCCGTGCGGCACGGCCGAAGCGGTGGGCGCTGGACGGGTTCCCGAAGGTTGCGCCGCCGAGGTAGGGCAGCATGGCTTCGAGGACCTCGGGGCGTACCGGGGTGGTCGCGGCGTGGTCCAGATAGACGGGCTTGGGCGGCATGCGGAAATCTATACCTTTAGCGCATGCCCGTTCATCTGCTGGCCATCGCGGCCCACCGTGATGACGTCGAGCTCACCTGCGGCGGTTTGCTGCTCAAGGCGTTGGACCAGGGGTATGCCACGGCGATCCTCGATCTCACAGCGGGAGAATCGGGAACGCGGGGCAGTGCCGAGCTGCGGGCCCGGGAGGCAGCCGCGGCCGCGCGGATCCTCGGCGTGAGCGAGCGCCGCAACGCCGGCCTGCCCGACGCCCACCTTGCCAATGACGAGCCCAGTCGCAGGGTCGTGGTGGAGGCCATCCGGGATCTGGCCCCCCGCGTCGTCGTGCTGCCGTTCCCCGTCGGCCGCCACCCGGACCACCGGATGGCTTCGGAGCTGGGCCGGGACGCGTGTTATCTGGCGGGGCTCAGCAAGTACCCGGCCTCCGGGTTACCGCACCGGCCCTTCAAGGTCCTCTACGCCCTGTCGTATCGGGAGGATCCGGTCAAGCCGACGTTTCTGGTCGACATCAGTGCCCAGTTCGAGCGCAAGCTCGAGGCGATCAAGTGCTACGCGAGCCAGTTCGACGCGGCCACCAGCGCCGGCGAGATCTTTCCCACGGGTCAGGACCTCTACAGCAGGATTACGACGCAGAATGCGCACTACGGCTCTCTGATCCGCGCCCGCTACGCGGAGCCCTATTACACCCACGAAACGCTGCTGGTGGACGACGTCGTGCAACTGGGGGTGCAGAGCATGTGAGGAGCGGCGAGTGGCGAGTGTTAAGTGTGCTCGTCACTCGGCACCCGCCACTCATCACTCGTGCCGCAACGCCTCCACCGGATCCATGCGCGCCGCGCGATTCGCCGGCAACAACCCGAATCCCAGTCCGATCGCGATCGAGACCAGCGTCGCGAGCACCGCGCTCCAGAGCGGGACGCCGGACTGCATGTTGAGCTCTCGCTTGAGGAACTGGCCACTCGAGAGCCCGAAGAGAATCCCGATCAGCCCCCCCATGAGGGTGAGGGTTGCGGCTTCCACGAGGAATTGCCAGAGGATTTCGCGGCGGGTGGCGCCGCAGGCCATGCGCAAGCCGATCTCATGAGTGCGGTCGGTGACGGAGACCATCATGATTGCCATCACTCCGATGCCGCCCACCAGAAGCGCCACGCTCGAAATCGCGGTCATCACCAGGAAGAACATCGAGGTGAGCGAATTCATCGTGTCCAGGATCTGATCCTGGGTAATGAAATCGAAGGTGTTCGACATGCCCGGGCGGAGTCCCCGGCGCTTGCGTAAGGCGACGGTGGCCTGGTCCTGTGCCGCAGTGACGGGGATGCCCTGGCGGCCCAGGACCACGATGAACAGGTCGTTGGTGTCGCTGAAGGTGAACGAGCGCTTGGCGACTTCGTACGGTACGATCGCGCCAATGGTAAAGCCCGGCGGCTGGAAGACATTGTCGGGCTGCTGCCAGAGCCCGACCACCCGAAAGGCCCGGCCGCCGATCTTCACCATCTGCCCGATCGGGTTTTCCCGGCCGAACAACCGCCGCGACAGCTCGAGCTCGAGGACCGTCACGTCGGCGCCGTTGAGCTCACCCACGGTGAAGAACCGTCCCGCGGCTACCGTTCCGCCCTTGATTTCCATGTAGGCGTCGTCCGCACCGAGCACCCAGACGCCCTGCGAGCGGGTCCCCTGGTATTCCACGCGAACAAACGACTGCAGCCAGAGGCCCGCATGGCGGATCTCCGGCTCCCTGCGGATGGCGTCGGCGTCCTCGGCGCTGACGATGGGCCGGATCCGGACTTCGTACGGCAGGTTCTGCGGATTGAGCGGCGTCTGCGAGAAGAACCGCATCACGTAGAACGCATTCGGGGTCGCGGCGTTGAGCGCGTTGAAGATCTGCGAGCGGACCCCATCCACCAGCGAGGCCATCAGCATCACGGTCGCCACGCCGATCACCACGCCGAGAATCGTGAGGAACGAGCGCAGCTTGTTGGAGCGCAGGTTCTCGACCGCGACGGACACACCCTCGGTCAGGTTGAAGAGCATGACCTATTCCTGCCGCAGGGCCGTGATCGGATCGAGCCGCGCCGCCCGGCTCGCCGGATACACGCCGAACAGAATTCCGGTGCCCGCGCCGAGCAGCAGCGCCACGCCGACCGACCAGGCGGTCACCCGCGCCGGGAGCGGACTCACCGTGGAGATCAGGAGCGCGAGCAGGCCGCCGCCCATGATGCCGATCAGCCCGCCCAGCGACGCGAGCAGCACGGCCTCGACGAGGAACTGCCGCAGGATGTCGCGCTGGCGCGCGCCCAGCGACTTCCGGATCCCGATCTCCCGGGTGCGCTCGTTCACCGACATCAGCATGATGTTCATGATCACGATCCCGCCGACGACGATGCCGATGCCGACCACCGCGGGAATGAGGGTGAACAACACGCTGGTCAGACTGGTCCAGAAGGCCACCAGGGCGTCGGCCTTGTCGAGCGAGAAGTCGTCGGTCTGGGTCGGGTGCAGCCGGTGCGCCAGCCGCATCGCCTCCTCGGCGCGGCCCATCGCCTCGGCGAACGGCGCCCCGGGCTGCAGCTTGATCGAGATGGTGGTGGTCAGCCGCCGGCCGTAAATCGCCTCGAAAGTGCTGATGGGGAGCAGCGCAAAGCCGTCGAAGGACTGGCCGAGCACCCGACCCTTCTTGGCGATCACGCCCTTGATTAGCATTTCCTTCCCGCCGATCCGGATCCGCTTGCCGGTGGCGTACGCGGGCCCATCGAACAGCTTCTCCGCCACTTCGTTCCCGACCACCGCCACCTGGCGACGCTCATCCACGTCGGGCTGGGTCAGCGGCTCGCCGTCGTCAAAGTGGTAGTCCTGAACGACCTGGTACTCGGGCGAGACCCCGAACACCGTGACGCTGCCGATGGTGCGATCGCGATAGGTGATGTCGGCGATGGGCGTCGGCCAGCCCGACTGCAACGAGACCGCCTCGGCATCGGGAAACGCCTGGCGCACCAGATCGGCGTCCTCTTTTGTGATGATCGGCCGCTTGGCGATTTCCCGCATCAGCGAGTCGTCGAGGAACCCGATCTGCAGGGGTGTTCGCCGGACCTGAAACACGTTGGTGCCGATCATGGAGTTGCGCAGGTTGTCGCGGACGTACGAGTTCATGCCCTGGATGATCGCGACGACCGCCACCAGGAACCCGACGGAAACGATGATGCCGAGCAGGGTGAAAAACGAGCGCAGCTTGCTCGTCCGGATCGACTCCAGCGCGAGCAGGAAGGCTTCGAGGAGGGGCATGAGGAAAAGTAACCCGATACCGGTCACCCGTGACCGGTTACCGGTGACCAGTCACTCGTATCTCAGCGCCTCGACCGGATCGAGCCGGCTGGCTTTCGTGGCGGGATACATCCCGAAGAACACGCCGGTGACGGCCGACGCGATGAGGGCAGCGACTACCGACCAGAGCGGGATGGCGGCTGGGACCGGCGTCAGTTTGGCAACCAGCAGGGCGATCAGAGCGCCCAATCCCATGCCGATGGCGCCACCGAGCAGCGTCAGCGAGGCCGCTTCGACCCGGAACTGAAGCACAATCCCCCGGCGAGTAGCGCCCAGCGCCTTGCGCACGCCGATCTCCCGGGTGCGCTCGGTGACCGAGATCATCATGATCGCCACGACACCGACGCCACCGACCATGAGGCCGACGCTGGAGAGCGCGAGCATCACCAGAAAGAAGCCGCTGGTGACGCTGTTGAACGTACTGAGGAGCTTGTCCTGCGTGACCACCGAGAAATTGTTCTCCTGGGCAGGCCGCAGTCCCCGCCGGATCCTGAGCGCGGCGATGACCTGGTCCTGAGCCTGCTCGACCGTGGCGGAGTCGGCCGGCATCACCACGATTCCCATCCAGCCCTTGAACCAGTCGGCGACGTGGGTAAAGGTCGTGTGGGGGACCATCACCATCGGCGTGCTGCTCTCCCCGAACAGACTTTGCGCCTCGGCGTACACGCCCACGACGGTAAAGGGCACGCCGAAGACCTTGATGCGCTTGCCGATCGCATCGAGACCCGGGAAAAGCGAGGACGCCGATTTCTCGTTGATCACGCAGACATCGGCGCCGGCGGCGAACTCCAGCTCGGTCCAGTTGCGGCCGGTGGAAATGGTTCCGCCCGAGACCAGCGGCCAGTTGGTGCTGTAGCCGATTACGTTGACGCTGGACAGCTTGGTGTCGCCGTAGCTGACCGGGCCGCTGGTCTCTTCCCGGTACCCGACGTCCTTGACCGCGGGGAGCAGGCGCAGCTGTTGCGCCTCGTCGACGGTGAGGGCAGGGTTGCGCCGCCAGGGCTGGTCACCGGTGCCGTCGTCGATCGTGATGCCGCCACGGAAAAAGCGGAACACGAAAAACGTCTTGGGACCGAGCGATTCGAGCTGATGCGCCACGGCCCGGTTGATCCCCGTGATCATCGAGGCCATCCCGATCACCACCATGACGCCGATGGCGACGCCCAGAATGGTCAGGGCGGCCCGGGTCTTGTTGGCGCGGACCGAATCCAGCGCCATGCCCATGCCTTCGAAGATGCGGGCGAGTCCGGTCATTCCTGCCTCAGCGCTTCGATCGGATCGAGCTTGGCGGCGCGGGTGGCCGGATACACGCCCGCGGTCATGCCGACGGTCACGCCCAGTAACACGCCGAGCCCGACGGACCAGGGCGCGATCGCGGCGGGAAGCGGGGTGGTGGCGCGCACCAGAAACGCGAGGCCGATCCCGGCCGCGATTCCGATGGCCGCGCCGACGGTCGACAGCGTCGCCGACTCGACGATGAACTGGGCGAGGATGTCACGCCGTTTGGCCCCGAGCGCCTTGCGGATGCCGATCTCGCGGGTGCGCTCGGCCACCGCCATCAGCATGATGTTCATGATCACGATGCCGCCGACGACCAGCGAAACGCCCACCAGCATCGGCAGCGCGAGAAACAGGATGGCGGAGATCTTCTTCCAGCCGCTCAGCGCTCCTTCGGCGGTCTGCATCGCGAAATTGTCCTCCTGGCCCGGCTTGAGCCGCCGCTGGATGCGCATCAGCTCTTCGACCTCGGTGAGCGCGGTCTGCATCGAAGGGATGTCGGCGGTCCGGACGTGCAGCTCGTCCATGAAACCGAGCTTGCAGGCGGCGCGGTGTACCGGGGCATCGAAGGGGACGACGGCGAAGTTGTCGAGCGAGATCCCGAACAAGGTCCCCTGTTTGCCGACCACGCCGACGACCCGGTAGGGAATCCCCTCGATCGCGATGCTCTTGTCGACCGGGTCGGTGCCCTTGAAGAGCTTGTCGGCAATGTCGAAGCCGACGACGGCTACCGCCGTGCCGAGGCGGGCCTCCTGCGCCGTAAAGACCCGACCGGAGGCGAGGTCGAGGTTTTTGATCTGGAAGATCGGCGCGTCGGCGGTCCAGATGTTGACGTTCTTGGCGTTCTTGCCGTTCCAGCTCACCGGCAGGGTCTCGTCGCAGTAGCGCGAGTAGATCGCAGGTGTCGCCATCCTGGCCTGGATGTACTTCGCTTCGGTGTAGTTGATCCGGGGGCGGCGCATCCAGGCTCGCCAGGTGTCCTCGGAGATATTCCCCATGTTGAAATTGGGCACGCGGCGCAGCTGGAAGGTGTTCAGCCCGACCAGCTTGTTGGCGAACTTGTCCTCCATGTACACGTTCATGCCCTGGACGATCGACACGACCGCAATCAGGAACGTGACCCCGATCAGCACCCCGATCAGCGAAAAGAAGCTCTTGAGCTTCTGGGTGCGGATGGTCTCCAGCGCCTCCCCGACGGCGTCCCGGATCTGCATTCAGGCCGCGGCGCCGCACTGATTGGGGGTGTCGCTGGCGATCCGGCCGTCCCGGAGCACGACGATGCGCGCGGCATGGGCCGCGATGTCCAGCTCATGGGTGACCATGATCACGGTCTGACCCTGGGCGTGCAGGGTCGCGAAGACGCGAATGATCTCTTCGCTGGTCGTACTGTCGAGGTTCCCGGTGGGCTCGTCCGCCAGCAGGATCACCGGGTCACCGGCGAC
>CAYNNS010000063.1:0-5332 GCA_964398345.1 uncultured Gemmatimonas sp.
CGGCGTCGAGCGCCTTCTGCAGCTCGTAGGCGCTGGCGCCGATCCGCTGCTGGAAGAACCCCGCCTCGATCGCCCGCGCCGCCCCGCCCAGCGCATCCACTTCCGCGATCAGCGCGCGCGCCTCGGACTCGATGCGGTCGGTGAGCGCCTCGACGTAGTAGCTCCCGGCGAGCGGGTCCACCGTCCGGGCCACGCCGCTCTCGTACGCGAGGATCTGCTGGGTACGGAGCGCGAGTGTCGCGGCCTCGGCCGAGGGCAGCGCCAGCGCCTCGTCGAAGCCGTTGGTGTGCAGCGATTGGGTGCCGCCCAGCGTGGCGGCAAGGGCCTGGACCGCAACCCGCACCACGTTGTTGAGCGGCTGCTGGGCCGCGCGCGTGACCCCGCCGGTCTGGGTATGAAAGCGCAGCTTGCAGGCCGCGTCGTCCGCCCCGAAGCGCTCCCGCATGAGCCGCGCCCAGAGCCGCGGCGCGGGGCGAAACTTGGCCGCTTCCTGGAAGAGTTCGCTGTGCGCGGCGAAGAAGAACGAGAGCCGCGCGCCGAACTGTTCGACCCGAAGACCGCGCTCCAGCGCCCGCGTCACGTATTCGCAGGCGTTCGCCAGCGTGAAGCCGACCTCCTGGACCGCGGTCGCACCCGCTTCCCGCATGTGGTAGCCGCTGATCGAAATCGGATTGAAGTTCATGCCTGCGTCGATCACGAACCGGAAGGTGTCGGCGATCAGCCGCAGCGAAGGCTCCGCCGGGAAGATGTAGGTGCCGCGCGCGATGTATTCCTTGAGGATGTCGTTCTGGATGGTGCCGGAGAGCGCGCTGCGCGCGGTCCCCCGCTCTTCTCCCACCACCACATACATGGCGAGCAGAATGCTGGCGGTGGCGTTGATCGTCATCGACGTGGAGACTCTATCGAGCGGAATCCCCTCGAACAATCTCGCGAGATCGTCGACCGTGTCGATGGCGACCCCGACCCGGCCGACTTCGCCCGCGGCCATGGGATGGTCCGAGTCATAGCCCATCTGGGTCGGCAGGTCGAACGCGGTGGATAGGCCCGTCTGCCCGGCGGCGAGCAGCGCGCGGAAGCGCTGGTTGGTCTCCTCCGCCGTCCCGAACCCGGCGTATTGCCGCATGGTCCAGAGCCGGCCGGTGTACATCGAAGCCTGGATGCCGCGCAGGTAGGGCCAGACGCCCGGCGCACCGGGATCGCCCTCCCAGTCGGTGGGACCGTAGAGCGGCTTGACCGGAAGCAGCAGCGGATTCAAGCCGAGCTCGCGCGCAGCTGCTCCGCGACGTACTCCACGTCGCGCCTGGAGCCGATCACGAGGGGCGTACGCTGGTGCAGCTCGCTGGGAACCATATCGAGGATCCGGTTGATCCCGTCGGTGGCCGCTCCGCCGGCGTGCTCCGCGATGAAGGCCAGCGGGCTCGCCTCGTAGCAGAGCCGCAGCTTGCCTTTAGGCTTGGCCGTCTCCGCGGGATACAGGAACACGCCGCCCGAAACCAGATTGCGGTGAAAGTCCGCGACCAGCGCCCCGATGTAGCGGCTGTTCTTGGCCTTGATCCGCTCGGGATAGTCCCCGTGGAAGCCCCGCACGGCGCGCTGCATCGCCTTCGACCAGCGCGCGAAATAGCTCTCGTTGACGCTGTAGTACATCCCGGTTTCCGGCGTGCGGATGTCGGGGTGGGACAGCACGAATTCCCCGATCGTGGGATCGAGGGTGAAGCCGTGCACACCCTGCCCGGTAGTGTAGACCAGCATGACGCTGGAGCCGTACATGACGTAACCCGCGGCGACGTGATTGCGGCCCGGCTGCAGCACGTCCTTCAGGGTCCCGTTGCCCTCCATCGAGAGGCGGCGATAGATGCTGAAAATGGTTCCGACGGGATTGTTGTTGTCGATGTTCGAGGAGCCGTCGAGCGGATCGAAGAGCACCGCGTACTTGCCGCGGGGTCCGTTGCCGTCGGTGGTGATGACTTCTTCGTCCTCTTCCGAGGCCATCACGCAGACCCGGCCGGTGTGGCTCATCGAATTCTTGAGGGCTTCGTTCGCGAAGACGTCCAGCTTCTGCTGCTCTTCGCCCTGCACGTTGACCGCGCCTGCGGAACCCAGAACGTTGAGGATCCCGGCCCGCCGCACCGCGGCCGCGATGATCTTCGCGCCCAGCGCGATGTCATAGAGCAAGTTGGACAGCTCGCCCGTGGCTTCGGGATAGCGCCGCTCCTGCTCGATGATGAACCGTTCGATGGTGATGACTGAGGTTTCGGGGAACGCCATACCGCCTCCTCAGGGCACCAGGGGGAACTGCCGGGACGTCCGGCGGCTGCGGAGCGTCATACTCGAATCGCCGACCAGAACGCTGACCGTGCCGTCGCGATCGGTGCGCCAGACTTCGACTCCGGCCGCCGCGAGCCGCGCCAGCGTGGCGGGCGCGGGATGCCCGTAGCGGTTGGCCCCCACGCTCACCACCGCGGCCTTGGGTGAGAGCTCGGCGAGCCACGCGGCGCCACTCGAGGTCGCCGAGCCGTGGTGCCCCACCTTGAGCAGGTCCACTCGGCCGACCTTGCCCGCGAGCAGCGATTCGGCGCGCTCACCCAGATCGCCGGAGAGCACCGCCTCGAACGGCCCGGCACGGACCAGCAGGACGACCGTGTAATCATTGGGATCTTCGCGCCACGGCGACCAGGTCGGTCCGGGGTGCAGCACCCGAAGGCTGACCCCGTCGATCACCGGCGAGTCGCCCGCGCGACCCGGCGTCCAGCGATAACCGCGCTCCGCCGCGAGATCGAGCAGCCCCAGATAATGCGGCTCGCTGACCGGCTCGGCCGGCTCCAGGATGAGGTCGGTCGGCACGTCGTGGAGCACCGCCACCGCGCCGCCCACGTGATCGAGGTGCGCGTGCGAGAGCACGAAGACCGAGAGCCGCCGCACGCCATGGCGGATCAGAAACGGCAGCACGACCTCACGGCCCGCATCGCGCCGCCCGTCAGCCGGACCCGCATCCACCAGGATCCAGTGCCCCGCCCTGGTGCGGAGCAGCGCCGCATCGCCCTGGCCAACGCTGAGGAAATGTAGCGTCAGCCTACTGCCGGTGTCAGAGGACGCGAGCAGCGCAAAGGGGAGCGCGCTCGCGAGGGCGAGGACGGCAGCGGTCCAGCCAACTCGTAACGCGGCCCGCCTCGAGGTGTTCCGCTGTCCCATCGCCCAGAGCGCGAAACCGAGGACCAGGATCCAGGGCAGCGCCGCGACCCATCCCGCCACGCTCTGCACCCCGCCCAGCGGCAACGCCGCTCCGGCTCGCGCCAGCGCTTCGAGTCCGGCGAGCCCGAGCCCGCCGCCCGACGCGAGTGCCCCGCCGAGCGATGGCAGGAGCGGCGCGACGACCACGCTCACCAGCACGGCGGGGACGGCCAGGGCGGCGAGCGGGATCGCGGCAAAGTTGAGCAGAATGCCCGCGAGCGCCACGTTGCCCAGCGCCGCGGCCGTCAACGGGGCAGTCGCACAGGTCGCCCCGAGCGACGCGAACAGCATGCGACGCGGTGCAACCCAGAATCCCGCGTCACCCAATGCACGATCGCTCCAGCGGGTGAAGCGCATCGCGCCCCAGAACGCCGCCGCGGAGAGCCAGCCGCCCAGGTCGAACACCGCCCAGGGATCGAGCAGAGTCACGCCCAGGCAGGTGACCCCAAGCAATGCGACCGCCGAGGGATGCCGTTGCCGCGCGATGGACCAGGTGCCCAGGACGCACAGCAGCGCCGCCCTGGCGGCCGGCGCCTGCCAGCCGAGGAAACCGACATAGAGTAACACGGCAACACAGGCCCCCGGGGCCGCTGCCCGGCGCGGTACCCGGACGGCCCGCAGCAAGAGCAGCACCCACGCGAAGATGATTCCGACATGAAAGCCGCTGATCGACAGGAGGTGAACCAGTCCCGATCGGGCAAACGCGGCGTTGAGCGCGGGATCGATGCCGCCACGCCGCCCCACCAGCAACGCATCCACCAGCCCCGCGCGCGAGCCATAGAGTCGAGCGGTGGCCCGGGCCAGCCAGGTGCGCAGCCGCTCGGCCGGATTCGGCCGACCGGCGAGCGGCGCCAGCTCGCGCACCACGAGAATGCCGTCGGGTTTGCCGCCGAACCGCGGGATCGGGATCCAGCGTCCCAGCGCCATCCAGCGAGTTCCTGCGGGCAACAGCTCTCGTGATTGCAGCCGCACACTGAGCGTCCCCCGGCACCCGCCCGGTACGATCTCAGCGAGGGCCAACCCATCCGACCCCGGCTCGAGCAGCCGCACCGGCAGCCGCAGCTCGGCTGCCGGCAACACCGCCGCGCAGGAGGCTCGCGAACCGGCACGCGCGATGACACCGAGGCCAAAGCCGAGGCACCCGACGACCGGAATCCAGGAGTGCTGCGTGTCATGCAGCAGTGCGATGGCGACGAGTACTACGAAAAGCACGACCCACGGGGCCGGAAAATGCGAAAGGCCGATCGCGAGACCGGCCTCGAACACTGCTACCAGAATGATTGCGGGACGGAGCCTCAGGGGCCCCAAGCACCACTCATGATCTGACCAGCTTGCTGTTCTGGGTCTTGCAGCGCGGTGACGCCATCACCTTGCGAAAGCCGTCCATCATCGCGACGTCGATACCGACACGATTCTGCTGCTTGTCGAGGCTCAGCTCGGTGATGACCCGGCCTTCCTGGCTCGCCACGTAGCGGGCCGGCAGCCGGTTCAGGGCGTACACCAGGACGTCCGCGTGGCAGGTCTCGCAGCCGCAAAAATCCGGAAAGTGGCTGCGGAGTGCAAGATAGGCTTCCTGGGCGTGCTCTTCGACCTTGTTGTGAATCAACATGAAAGCGTTGCCAGGTCAGGGGTCAGAAGGGTACCAGCAAAGGTTGAGCCGGTCGTTCCGGTCAACCGGACTTGGTGGTATTCCCCGATTGCAGACGGTTGCAGAGCCAGGAGGACCAGGTGGTTGCCACGGCTCCTGCCGAGCAGCATCTCGCCCCGCTTTGCCGGACGCTCGACGAGGACTTCCACCACCGATCCCACTCGCGCCAGGTTCCGGCTGCGGGACTGGTTCCGGACCGCGGCGATGAGGCGTTGCAGGCGCTGGGAGGCAACCTGCTCCGCGACTGCATTACCGAGCCTCACGGCGGGGGTCCCCTCCCGCTCCGAGTAGCGGAAGGTGTAGGCATCATCGAACCCTGCCTCGGCAACGAGGCTCACCGTGTCGTCGAATTGCGCTTCGGTCTCGCCGGGGAAACCGACGATCAGGTCCGTGCTGAGCGTGATGCCGGGAATGGCCCCGCGGAGCGGGGCCCAAGCCTGCAAGTTAGCGTCA
>CAYNNS010000063.1:5342-13708 GCA_964398345.1 uncultured Gemmatimonas sp.
CGACCAGCGACAGTGTTTCCGCGAACTCGTCCTCGGTCTCGCCCGGGAAGCCCACGATGATGTCGGTCGAGAGCGAAATACCGGGTACGGCGGCGCGCAATGACGCCACCACGTCGAGATAGCGGTCGCGGTCGTAGCGGCGCAGCATCCGCTTGAGGGTGCGCGAGCTGCCGCTCTGCACCGGGAGATGCACGTGCTCGCACACCGCCGGCGTCTCGGCCATGGCCGCGAGGACCCGATCGGTAAAGTCGGTGGGGTACGGGCTCGTAAAGCGCAACCTCCGGATCCCAGCGACCGCTCCCACAGCGCGCAAGAGATCGGCGAAGTCGTGGGTGCCATCGTGATAGGAGTTGACCGTCTGGCCGAGCAGCGTGACCTCGGTGGTTCCCTGCTCGACCAGCTCGCGCACCTCCTGGACCACCGCGTCCAAGGTACGGCTGCGCTCCGGACCCCGGGTATACGGAACTATGCAGAACGTGCACTTGTAATCGCAGCCACGCTGCACCGTCACGAACTGCGTAGGGCCCGGTGTCCGCACCGCGGGCACGTCTTCGTAATGCTCCCAGGAACGGAATCCGGTATCGGCGTGACGATCCCCGCCGAGCGCGGCAGCGATGAGAGCGGGAAGGTTGCGGTAGGCGTCGGGGCCGGCGACGAGATCCACTTTGGGAACCCGTTCCAGCAGTCGCGGACCGAGCCGCTGCGCCATGCACCCGACCACGCCCAGCAGCGTGCCGGGACGCTTGTAGCGCTGCAGCTCGCCGACCCGCCCGATGACGCGCTGCTCGGCATGGTCGCGCACGGCGCAGGTATTCACCAGGAGCACATCCGCTTCCTCGGGGTTTTCCGTGGCGCAGTAACCCTGCCCCGACAGTATGCCCACCATGAGCTCGCTGTCGGCCACGTTCATCTGGCAGCCGTAGGTCTCGACGTACAGCCTCTTCATGGACGGATCGAGACGCCGATAGTGAGCAGCAGGGCGCGCTCGGTGAACCCGGGTGCCCCCTTGCGCCAGATGCGATCGAGGGCCAGGTCGAGCGCGGCGCGATCCGCGATGAAACGCAGGGAGGTTCCCAGCGACACGCCGGTCTCGTCGGCGTCTTCGCCGCGCCGCAGCGAGAAGGGCAGCCGGGCGTGGAATACGCCCAGCCGCAGGGGGCGCTGGAGCGGCCGTCGCTTGCTGGTGGCAAACTCGAGCCCCGCCCCGAACTCGGTGGTATTCGTGCTGCCGATGCCGCCCTGTTTCACCAGATCGGCATCGGCGATCGACCAGTTGCGGAAGGTGGCGGCACCCGCCACCTGCAGCCGGTCGCCGAGCTGCAGCTTGACGCCGCCCGACGCGGTGATGGGCAGATGGGTCGTCCCGATATCCGTGGTGTCCCGCTGCACGTGCATGCGATCATCGGCGCGCAGCAATCCCGCGACGGTCAGCACCTTGCCGAAGCGCGCGACGAAGCCACCGGAAACTCCGAATCCGAGATAGGAGATGGTGTTCCCCTCGGAAACCCCCGAGAACGCCGAGTCGGAGAACACCCGGTGACTGGTAATCCGGTTGGAGCCGGTGAGCATGTGGACCCCGAGCCCCCACTGCACGAAACGCGACTGGCGCCAGGCAACGGCCAAGCGCAGGTCGCTGATGCCTCCCTGGGAGGACAGCGTATCCAGCACCTGAACCGGCTGATCGCGAAGGATGAGCGTGTCCTGCGAGGCCAGCTGGAAGTTGCGGTCGGTATAGCCGCTCGCGCTGACCGAGAGCACCAGGCGCGTCCCGCCGACCGGTCCGCCGATGAAAATGCCTGGATAGCGATTGTCCCTGGCGTTTCCAGTTCCGGAGGGGCTCTCTGATTTCCGCCAGTTCTGCACCGTCTGGAAGCTCGTGGTCAGCCTGCTCAGCAGCCCGATCGAGGCCGGATTGAAGGCCGAGCCGTCGTCGAACAATCCGAACGCGCCGCCGGTCGCGGTGGCGCGTACCGAGAAAGGTCGCAGCGGGAAACCGAGCCCGCGCGCCCCGAATTGGGAAGACTGTGCCGAGGCCGCCCGGACGCCAGTGCCGACGAGGAGTAAGGCAACCGCACTCAGTCGGAACCTCATGGTTGCCCCGGGTGCGTGGGCAACGCGTAGGTCAGCCGGATCCGGGGTGCACCCGAACCCGAGCGCGTCGAGAAGAATTCCGGCCGCGAGAAAGTCCCGCCCTCCGGCGAGAGTCCCAGGAGCAACGTCGGGGTGGTGCCGTGGGGGCCGAGCCAGAGGTTCACCACGTCCTTGAGATCGGCGCTTTGAACGGTGGTAGCGCCGGCTGGAAGCAGTGCCGTGGCGGCCACTGTCGTCAGTGGCGTCGATTTGGCGCCGAGGTCGAGCAACACTCCACGCACTTGTAACTCACCCGGATCATTAGCGAGCCCCTTGATCGGAGCGGAAGGCGTGAGCTCCAGCGTAGCCCGGACGACCGCGGCGGAATCCTTGATCAGCTTGGGGAGCTTGAAGCGGATCACGGTTCGCGATCCGGAACGCCCCCCCAGGTAGAGACGGTCGGGCGGTGGCGTGGGAAGCGTCTGCAGCACGTAGTTGGCGGTGTCCGTGTTCAGAGTGATCACCTGATGCTGCTTCGCCGTGTCCGTCACGTCCACGTGGACATAGGTGATGTACTGCGGCCCGCCCTCGAGGCTGAGTTGCGACCCGATGCGGACGCCGGTCGGCGCAGCGCCGTTGACCCGGATGCCCACGCCGAGGCGGCCGCTGTCCGCATCGATCGGCGCGATACGCTGCAGGTGGTCGCCGCTGACCATGACCCGAACGGTGCCGGCCTTGAGCGTGTCCAGAACCACGGTGGAATCGATGATGCTTTCCGGCGTGAGCTCGGCATTCAGTTCCTCGAACGTCGTGATCGTGTCAGCGGTCGGCGGAATCCGGTGCAGGATGAAGCGCAGGTTGCGCACCGCGGTGTCGCGGGCGAGCAGGTGCAGGACGAACGCGACCGAATCGATGGTGTATGGCTTGGGAGTCACGTCGACCGTGACAATGGTATCGCGCTTCGGGAATTGCGCGAACGCCCGCGCCTCACCACCGGAAATCCCGTTGGACACCAGCAGCGCACCAACGGAACCGGCGGCGATATACCCGACGAACGTGCTGTCGAGCCCGGGCTGGGCATCGAGGATCGTGTCGCGGATGGTGAGACTGGTCCCGGGACACAGATCGGGACAATCCGTGGGCGTGGCGAGCCTTTCCTGACACGCGGTCGCCCAGGCGACGGCAGCGAATGCTACGAGAGCGCCCAGCACGAACTTCACCGCAGAATCTCCTTCGAGAAGGCATCGGGCAGCAACTCACCGATGCGCCAGCGTTTGGTTTGTTTCGGACCGACCGACAGCACTTCCAGCTCGGTGCCGAACTCGGCGAGCACCTGCCGGCACGCCCCACAGGGAGGCCCCGGTGGCTCCGAGTCGGTCGCGACCACGATCCTGCGAAAGCGCCGGACTCCCGCGCTCACCGCGGCGAAAACCGCGGTGCGCTCGGCACAATTGGTAAGCCCTTAGGACGCGTTCTCGACGTTGCAGCCGAGAAAAACCCGACCGTCCTCCGCCTCGAGGGCCGCACCGACCCGGTAGTTGGAGTAGGGACAGTAGGCTCGCTGTTGTGCTTCGCGCGCGGCGGCGATCAGGCGATCAGGCACCCCAGACCTCGGAGAGAAACGACGTACCGGCCGCGAGCGGCGCGGTGCCCAGGAACTCGGCGACCGTTTGCCCGATGTCGGCAAAGGTCGGGCGCTCCCCCAGTGCGACGGCCCCGACTCGCGGTCCAAAGACCAGGAGCGGAACCCGCTCCCTCGAATGGTCGGTCGAAGGGGTGGTCGGGTCGTTGCCGTGGTCCGCCGTAAAGATAATCAGGTCTTCCGTTTGCACCGGCCGCAGCAGCTCAGGAATGGCGGCGTCCAGCTCCCGCAACCCCTGGAGGAATCCGGGGACGTCGTTGCGATGGCCCCAGCTCTGATCGAATTCGATCACATTCGCCAGCAGCAGGCCGCCGGTCATGCTCGAAAGCGCCTCGATGATCAGTCGGTAGGCGTCGCCATTGGTCGGGGTGTGCGTACTGGTGATGCCCCGCCCGGCGAAAAGGTCGTCCACTTTGCCGACTCCGACCCGCGGGATCCCCAGCGTCTCCAGTTCGTCGAGCAAGGTGCGCCCCGGAGGCTCGAGGCTGAAATCCTTGCGGTTGGGGGTGCGTCGGTAGTTGCCCGGTGGTCCCACAAAAGGCCGCGCGATGACCCGGGAGACAGCGTGCTCACCAGCCAGCAGGTCCCGCGCCGACGCGCAGGCCGCGTAGAGCTCATGCAGCGGAACCACCGCTTCGTGCGCCGCCACCTGAAAAACGCTGTCCGCCGAAGTGTACACGATCCACTTGCCGGTGGCCTGGTGCTCCGCGCCGCACTCGGCCAGGATCTCGGTGCCGGACGCGGGCTTGTTGGCCAGCACGCCGCGACCGGTCCGGCGCGAAAACTCGGCGATGACGGCGTTGGGAAAGCCCTTCGGATAGGTGGGAAAGGCTCGCGCCAGCATGACACCGCAGATCTCCCAGTGCCCGGTGATGCTGTCCTTGCCGGCGCTCCGCGGCTGCGCGGTTCCGAAGGCCGCGCGCGGAGCGGCTGCCGGCGCTATCCCGGTGAGCGGCGCGCAACGCCCGAGTCCGAGGGCCTCCAGATTCGGCAGCGGCAGGCCGCCGGCCCGCGCCAGCACGTTGCCCAGCGTGTCGCTGCCGGCGTCGCCGTACGCGCCGGTGTCGTGCGCGGGGCCGATGCCTAACCCGTCGAGCACGATGATCGCGGCGCGCCGGGCCATCTCAGTGGCCGCCGCCCTGCACGAAGCGGAAGCGCACCGCGGTCAGCGTCGCCTCGAGCAGCTGCTGCTCGTCGGGCTCGAGCTTGCCTTCGGTCTTGGCCTGCAGCATGCCCAGCGTGTCGATGAGGGTCTGGGCGACCTGGCGCGCGTTCACCTGGCCCCCGAGCTGCTCGGCCCCGGGCGGCAGCTTGCCCTGGAGCGCCTGCTCGGCCTGCGCGGCCAGACCCAGCACCAGCGATGCGAAGTGTGGATTCATGGTTCCCGGTAGCGGCGCTCCACGCGCGGGGACACCCGCGTCAGCAGCTCGTAGGACACCGTCCCGGCGAGCTCGGCCTGGCGGTCGAGGGAAACTAACCCGCCAAACAGCGTCGCGGGATCGCCGATCCGGACCGGCGCGTCTCCGGCATCCACCATCAGCATGTCCATCGTCACCCGCCCCACGATCGGGACCCTGCTCGCTCCGAGCTCCACCGCGCCGGTCCCGCCGAGCGTGCGCGGCACCCCGTCGGCATAGCCGATCCCGAGCGTCGCGATGGTCGTGTCCGCCTCGACCACCGCGTCGGCGCCGTAGCTCACCGTATCTCCGGGGCGCAGGCGCCGGAGCGCGACGACCCGGGCGCTCAAGCGGGCCACCGGCTCGGGCTCCAGCGCGCCCGCCTTCCCGCCATACAGAAAAATCCCCGGCCGCGCGAGGTGCAGGCCGGCGTGCTCGGGCAGCTCGGCCGAGGCGCTGTTCGCCGCGTGAATGAGCGGCGGCCGCCGGTCGAGCGAAGCCACCACGGCCTCGAAGCGCTCGAGCTGCTCGAGGGTACTCGCGCGGTCGCTGTCGGAGGAGTGGAAGTGGGTGAAGACCCCTTCGAAGTCGTCCCGCGCGAAGAGTCCGGCGCGCAGCGCGCTCAAGGCCGCCGCGTCGTGCCAGCGAAAGCCGGAGCGGCTCATGCCCGTGTCGATCTCGACGTGAAAGGCGCCGCCGCCGCTCGCGGTCCACGCGCTGAGTGCCGCCGGGTCGCCGAGCACCGGGCGCAGCGCGTGGTGCCGGAGCGAATCCAGCACTGCCCCGGGCTGCAGCGGCGTGAACACCACGATCGGGCGGGTTATGCCGCACGCCCGCAGCTCGGCACCTTCGGTCCAGGTCGCCACGCCATAGCCCCACGGCGCGACGCGCTCCAGCGCAGCGACGACCGCGCCGGCACCGAGCCCGTACGCGTTCGCCTTGACCATCGGGAGCAGGGGGACTCGGCAGAGAGCCTGGAAACGGCGTGCATTGCGGATCAGCGCCCCAAGGTCGACGTCGAGCCAGGCGCGCTCCGGTCCCGCCTCGGGGATTGACTTGGTCACAAGTGGGTTAGAATATCGGCCGCGGAGGTCCAATGCAAGAGAAATCGGCGCTCGAGCGCGCGATGGCCATGGTACGGGATCTCAGAGCGCGCTGCCCCTGGGATCACCTGCAGACGCGGGAAACGCTGCGACCGTATCTGCTCGAGGAAGTCCACGAGCTCGATCATGCCCTCGGTACGGGGGAGCCCGCCGCTATCCGCGACGAGGTCTCCGACCTCCTGCTGCACCTCGCCTGGCAGCTGGTACTGGCGGAAGAGCTCGGCGAGTTCAGCGCGGACGACGCGGCCGTTTCCCTCGAAGCGAAGATGCGGCGCCGCCATCCGCAGCTATTCGAGCAGGGTGCAGCGGAGCGCTGGGAAACCCTGAAGCGGCGAGAGTCTGCGGCGCCCGCGGGGATTCTCGCAGGACTGGCTCCGACTCTGCCCGACCTGTTGCTGGCCTATCGGATCCAGGAACGCGCCGCGGCCGTCGGCTTTGACTGGCCCGATGCCGCCGGACCGGCGGCGAAGGTGCGCGAGGAGCTCGCCGAAGTGGAGGCGGAAAGTGAGCCGGGCCGGCTCGAGCACGAAATCGGCGACCTGCTGTTCGCCGTGGTGAACCTCGCCCGTAAGCTGGGGGTTGTCCCGGGGCCCGCTCTCGAACGCGCCAATGCGCGGTTCCGGCAGCGTTTCAGCACGGTCGAGCGTCTCGCCGCCGAGCGCGGGATCGAGCTGCACTCCGCCGGGCTTGCCGCTCTCGATGAGCTCTGGGAAGCGGCGAAGCGGCTGTAGCGGGTTCACCGCGGGTAGATTTCCGCTCCATGCCTCGGTACGCCGCACCTGTCAGCGGGTTTCTGCTTTGCGTCGCGACAGCCTGCCGGCCGTCGCAGCAGCCGATCGCTCCCTGGCATCGCGAGGTGGGATTCCGCTGGCGGGAGCTGAGTGTGTCGCGCGGCAAGCCGGGATTCACCGCGCTAAGCGCCGAACAGACCGGGATTCGCTTTCGGAACACCCTGCGCGATTCGGTGCTGCTGGGAAACCGCATCCTCGGGCAAGGCGCAGGCGTCGCGCTGGGTGATGTGGACGGCGATGGTCTCGTCGACGTGTTTCTGGCGCGCACCGAAGGCGGCAGCGCCCTTTATCGCAACCTCGGCGGCTGGCGCTTCGAGGACATCACCGAGCGCGCGGGACTCTCGTCACCCAATCGTTACGCCACCGGCGCGGTCTTCGCCGACATCGACGGCGACGGCGACCTCGATCTGATCCTGCTGGCGACGCTCGGTCCGGACGCCGTCTTCCTGAACGATGGCCACGGCCACTTTACCGAACATGGCGCCGACCTCGGTCTGGATCCCACCGGGAAAGGCTCCACGACCGCCGCCCTGGCGGACGTCGACGGCGATGGCGACCTCGATCTCTACGTCGCCAATTACAAGCCGTACACGCCGATGGACTCGCTCTCGCCGGTGCAGCGCAGCTTCAATCAGCTCGTGCGCCAGAGCGACGGGCACTACAGTGTGGTGCCGGAGCGGCAGCGCGACTACCGGATCATCGATCGCGAAGACATGGGTGGCCTGAGCCTGAGCGTGCGCGCCGAGCCGGACGCCTTCTACCGCAACGACGGGGGTCACTTCACGCGCGTCCCGCTTACCGCGGGAGGCTTTCTCGACAGCGCGGGCCACCCGCTCCGCACCGAGCCCGAATCGTTCGGGCTCGAGGCCCGGTTTGCGGATTTCAACGGCGACGGCGCGCCCGACCTCTACGTCGTCAACGACTTCGAGGACCCCGACCAGCTCTGGATCAACGACGGGACCGGACGCTTCCGGCTCGCCGACTGGACCGCCCAGCGGCAGACCAGCAACTCCGGCATGGGCGCCGACGTCGCCGACCTGAACGGGGACGGGCTGCCCGACATCTTCGAAGTCGACATGCTCAGCAACGACTCCCGCCGGCTGCAGACCGAGATGCCGACCCACACCGCCCTGCCGAAGCGGCCCGGTCATTTCAGGGTGGAGCTGCAGCAGCAGCGCAACACGCTGTTCCTGAATCGTGGCGACGGCAGCTTCGTCGAGATTGCGTGTTATGCCGGCGTCGCGGCGAGCGACTGGTCGTGGTCGACGCTTGCGCTCGACGTCGACCTCGACGGGTGGCCCGATCTCTTGATCGCCAACGGCCACGTCCGCGACGTCATGGACGCCGACACCCAGGAGCCCCC
>CAYNNS010000064.1:0-5733 GCA_964398345.1 uncultured Gemmatimonas sp.
GCCAGAACCGCACCACTCGGGCCCCCCCCCGGTTGGGTCGTGTTCCCGGGCTGCGTCGCACCACCGGTCGAGACGGTGACGTTGTTCGAATTCGCCGCGGTGAGCACCGGCGACGAGGTGAACTGCAGCACGTAATTGGTGCCAGCGGTGCCCGCCAGCGTGATATTGGTGAACGTGGCCACGCCGTTCACGGCGGTCACGGTGAGCGTTCCGCCGAGTGTGCCACCAGCACCTGAGAAAATGGCCACCGTGACCTGGGTGGCGTTGTCGCCCATGCGGGTGTTGCCCTGGGCGTCCTGCACCGCAATGACTGGCTGCGTAGCGAGCGCCGCGCCGCTCGCACCGCCGACGGGCTGGGTCGTGATACCCAGCTTGTTCGCCGCGCCAACCGAGACGGTGACGTTGTTCGAGTTGGCCGCGGTCAGGACCGGCGACGAGGTAAACTGGAGCACGTAGTTCGTCCCCACGGTTCCGGCCAGAGTCACGTTGGTAAATGTCGCGATGCCGTTCACGGCGGTGACGGTCTGGGTCCCGCCCAGCGTGCCACCGGCCCCGGAGAAGATCGCCACGTTGACCTGCGTGGTGTTGTCAGCGGTCCGGGTGTTCCCCTGGGCGTCCTGCACGGCAACGACCGGCTGGGTTGCGAGCGCCGCCCCACTGGCGCCGCCGACGGGCTGCGTCGTGATGCCGAGCTTGTTGGCGGCACCTACGGTGACGGTGATGTTATTCGAGTTGGCCGCCGTGAGCACCGGGCTCGACGTGAAGCGCAGGACGTAGTTGGTGCCTACCGTGCCGGCGAGGGTGACGTTGGTGAAGGTGGCGACGCCGTTCACGGCCGTCACTGTCTGTGTTCCACCCAGAGTTCCGCCGGCACCGGAGAAGATCGCCACCGTCACCTGGGTGCTGTTGTCGGTCGTCACCGTGTTATTCGAGGCGTCCTTGATGGCCACCACCGGCTGCGTGGCCAGGGCCGCCCCGCTCGCCGCGCCCACTGGCTGGGTCGTGATGGCGAGCTGAGTCGCCCCTCCGGTCGAGACCGTGACATTGTTCGAGTTCGCGGCCGTGAGCACGGGCGACGATGTGAACTGCAGCACGTAGTTGGTCCCGGCGGTTCCGCTGAGCGTCACGTTGGTAAACGTGGCCACGCCGTTGACTGCGGTGACCGTCAACGTTCCACCCAGTGAGCCGCCGGCCCCCGAAAAGATCGCCACGGTGACTTGGGTGGCGTTGTCGCTCGTCCGGGTGTTGCCTTGGGCGTCCTGGACAGCGATGACCGGCTGCGTCGCGAGTGCGGTACCGCTCGCGCCACCAACGGGCTGGGTCGTAATCCCCAGCTTGTTCGCCGCGCCAACCGAGACGGTGACGTTGTTCGAGCTGGCTGCCGTCAGGGCGGGCGACGAGGTGAACTGCAGCACGTAGTTGGTGCCCACGGTGCCGGCCAGGGTCACGTTAGTGAAGGTGGCGATGCCGTTCACGGCGGTGACGGTCTGAGTGCCACCGAGGGTGCCGCCGGCGCCCGAGAAGATCGCCACGGTAACCTGCGTCGTATTGTCGGCGGTGCGAGTGTTGCCCTGGGCATCCTGCACCGCAACTACGGGTTGGGTTGCGAGCGCGGCGCCACTCGCGCCACCCACCGGCTGCGTAGTGATGCCGAGCTTGTTGGCCGCGCCGACGCTGACGGTGACGTTGTTCGAATTGGCCGCGGTGAGCGCAGGACTCGACGTGAACCGCAGGACGTAGTTGGTCCCGACCGTGCCGGCCAGCGTGACATTGGTAAACGTCGCGACGCCGTTCACGGCCGTGACGGTCTGGGTCCCGCCGAGCGCTCCCCCCGCGCCCGAGAAGATGGCGACGGTGACTTGCGTGCTGTTGTCCGATGTGACCGTGTTGTTCGAGGCATCCCGGATTGCCACCACGGGTTGCGTGGCCAGCGCCGCGCCGCTCGCTCCTCCGACGGGCTGCGTCGTGATCGTCAGCTGGGTCGCTCCGCCGGCCGACACCTGCACATTGTTGGAATTGGCTGCGGTCTGTACCGGGCTCGACGTGAAGCGCAGCACATAGTTGGTGCCTGTGGTTCCGGTCAGGGTGACGTTGGTGAACGTCGCCACGCCGCCCACGGCGGTTACCGTGAGCGTCCCGCCCAGAGATCCGCCGGCGCCGGAGAAGATCGCGACCGTCACCTGCGTCGCATTATCGGTGGTCACGGTATTGCCCTGGGCGTCCTGGATCGCGACGACCGGTTGCGTCGCGAGGGCTGCACCGCTCGCGCCGCCCACCGGCTGGGTCGTGATGCCCAGCTTGTTGGCGGCTCCTGCGGTGACCGTCACGTTATTCGAGTTCGCGGCGGTCAGGACGGGGCTCGAGGTGAATTGCAGCACGTAGTTGGTACCTACGGTGCCGCTCAGCGTCACGTTAGTGAGGGTCGCGATGCCGTTCACGGCGGTGACGGTCTGGGTCCCACCCAGCGTTCCGCCGGCGCCCGAGAATATCGCGACGGTGACCTGCGTCGTGTTGTCAGTGGTCACGGTGTTGCCCTGCGCGTCCTGGACCGCGACGACCGGTTGAGTAGCGAGCGCTGCTCCACTGGCTCCGCCGACGGGCTGCGTCGTGATGCCGAGCTTGTTGGCGGCTCCGACGGTCACGGTCACATTGTTGGAATTGGCCGTGGTGAGCACCGGACTCGAGCTGAACCGCAGCACGTAATTGGTGCCCACGGTGCCGCTCAGGGTCACGTTGGTGAACGTCGCGACGCCATTCACCGCGGTCTTGGTGAGGGTGCCGCCCAGCGTGCCACCGGCGCCGGAGAAGATCGCGACCGTCACCTGCGTCGTGTTGTCGGTGGTGACGGTGTTGCCTTACGCATCCTGAATCGCAATGACCGGTTGTGTCGCCAGCGCTGCCCCGCTTGCTCCACCCACAGGCTGCGTGGTGATCCCCAGCTTGCTGGCGCTGCCCGACGTCACCTGGAGGTTGTTCGAGTTGACCGCGGTAAGAACCGGGCTCGAGGTGAAGCGCAGCACGTAATTGGTGCCCGTGGTTCCGGTCAGCGTGACGTTGGTGAGCGTCGCGATGCCGTTGACCGCGGTCACGGTGAGCGTTCCGCCAAGGGTACCGCCGGCGCCGGAGAAAATCGCGACGGTCACCTGGGTCGAATTGTCGGAGGTGACGGTATTGCCCTGCGCATCCTGAATGGCGATCACCGGCTGGGTGGCCAACGCGGCTCCGCTCGCCCCACCCGCCGGTTGCGTGGTGATGCCGAGCTTGTTGGCCGCTCCCGCGGTGACCGTGACGTTGTTGGAGTTCGCCGCGGTGAGCGCAGGGCTGGAAGAGAACTGGAGCACATAATCGGTGCCCACGGTGCCGCTCAGCGTCACGTTGGTGAAGGTCGCCACGCCATTGACGACGGTCTTGGTCAGGGTGCCACCGAGCGTGCCGCCGGCGCCCGAGAAGATCGCGACGGTGACCTGGGTCGTGTTGTCGGCGGTGACGGTATTGCCTTGGGCATCCTGGACCGCCACGACGGGCTGAGTGGCGAGCGCGGCTCCACTCGCGGCGCCGACCGGTTGCGTCGTAATCGTCAACTTGGTCGCGGTGCCTGGCGTCACCGTGACATTGTTGGAGTTTGCCGCGGTGAGCGCTGGGCTGGAAGTGAATTGGAGTACGTAATTGGTGCCTACGGTGCCGCTCAGTGTCACGTTGGTGAAGGTCGCTACACCGTTGACGACGGTCTTCGCCAGGGTGCCGCCGAGCGAGCCGCCGGCGCCCGAGAAGATCGCGATGGTCACCTGGGTGCTGTTGTCCGTCGTCACTGTGTTCCCCGAGGCGTCCCGGACCGCCACCACCGGTTGCGTCCCTAATGCCCCGCCGCTGGTTCCGCCGACCGGCTGCTGCGTGATCGCGAGCTGGGTTGCCGGGCCGGCGCTGACGGTGATCGTGTTTGAGGCGACGCTCACCAGAGCCGCGGCCGCGAACAGCAGGGTGCGGTCCCCCGCGGTCCCGGTAATGCTCAGGTTGGTGAAGGTCGCGAGCCCGCTGGCGTTCGTCGTGGCGGTCGTAGTTCCGCCGAGCGATCCGCCGCCCGAGTTGATCGTCGCGGTTACCACCACCCCCGCCTGCGACACCGGATTCCCGGCGTTGTCCTGGAGCTGGATCGCCGGCTGCTGAGCGAAGCCGACACCGCTTTGTGCGCTGCTCGAGGGTTGGGTGGTGATCGCGAGCTTCGTGGCCGTCCCGGCGCTCAGGGTAATGCTGTTGGAGGTCGCCCCAGTGAGCCCCGATCCGGCGAACCCGAGGGTGTAGGATCCTGACGGACCGCTCAGGTTGAGGGTGACATACGTCGCCACGCCGCTGCCGTCGGTGGTCACGACAGTGGCTCCTCCAAGGGTCGCTCCCCCTGGTCCCGACGCGATCGTCGCCGTAATCGCCACACCCGACTGGCTCACTGCATTGTTGGAGGCATCGCGCAACTGCAGCACCGGCTGGGCTGCGAAGTTCACCCCACTCTGCGCCGAGCTGGAAGGCTGCTGTGTGATCGAGAGGTGATCGGCGCTTCCGGCCGTAAGCGCGATCGTATTCGAAGTCGCGCCGGTCAGGCCGGTCGCCGAGAAGCTGAGGGTCCGGTTGCCGATCGTCCCCGAGATCGAAAGGTTGCTGAAGCTCGCAACGCCGCTCGCGTTCGTGCTGGCGGTGAGCGTGCCGCCCAGCGTGCCGCCGCCACTCGCGATCGCCGCGGTGACCACCACACCGTTCTGGCTCACGTTGTTGCCCGACACGTCGCGCAGTTGCAGCACCGGCTGCTGCCCGAAGGCGATCCCGCTCTGGGCCGAGCTCGACGGCTGGATCGTGATGGCGAGCTGGGTCGCGCTGCCTGCCGTGACCGTGATGGTGCTGGAGGTCACGCTGGTGAACCCGCTCGCGGTGAACACCAGGGTCCTGTCGCCGATCGTTCCGGTGATCGAGAGATTGGTGAACGTGGCCACGCCGCTGGCGTTGGTGGTGGCGGTCAGGGTGCCGCCCAGCGTTCCGCCGCCGGTGCTGATCGCGGCGGTCACCACCACCCCGCTCGTGTTCACCGGATTCCCGACCGCATCCTTGAGCTGAATGACCGGCTGCTGGCCGAAGGCGACCGCGTTCTGCGCGCTGCTCGATGGCTGTGTGGTAATGCTGAGCTGGCTGGCCGGACCCGCGGTCACCGTGATGATGCCCGAGGTCACCCCGGTCAAGCCGCTGGAGGTGAAGCTGACGGTGCGGTCGCCCGCCGTGCCGGTGATGGAGAGATTCGTATACGTCGCGACGCCGCTCGCATTGGTGCTCACGCTGGTGGTGCCACCCAGGATCCCGCCACCGCTCGCGATCGCCACGCTGACACTCACGCCGCTCTGACTGACCGCATTCCCCGCCGCGTCACGCAATTGCAGCACCGGTTGCTGCGGGAAGGCGATCCCGCTCTGCGCAGTGCTCGAGGGCTGCGTGGTGATGCTGAGCTGACTCGCCGGGCCCGCCACCAGCGCAATGGTGCCGGACGTCGCCCCGGTGAGACCGCTGGCCGAGAAGCTCAGGGTGCGGTTGCCCACGGTGCCGCTGAGGACGAGGGTCGCGAACGTCGCGACACCGGCGGCGTCCGTGCTCGCGGTGAGGGTGCCGCCCAGCGTTCCTCCGCCCGTTGCGATCGAGGCGGGGAAGACCACCCCCCCCCGGGCAGCCGCCTTGCCCGAGGGCTCGCGCCGCGTGAAC
>CAYNNS010000064.1:5743-9567 GCA_964398345.1 uncultured Gemmatimonas sp.
GCGGTGTGGGGGCCACCCAGGTGCCCGACACCGCTGGCGTTCGCGAGGGTGGCGCCCCCGCGCGTCGGGGGGACGGCGTTGCCCGAGGCGTCACGCAGTTGGAGCACCGGTTGCTGCGGGAAAGTGACGTCGCTCTGTGCCGTGCTCGACGGCTGCGTCGTGATGGTGAGCTGGCTCGCCGGGCCCGCGGTGAGGTTGATGGCGTTCGAGGTGACGCCCGTCAGCGATCCCGAGGTGAAGCTCAGTGTCCGGCTGCCGATCGTCCCGCTGATCTGCAGGTTACTGAACGTGGCCACGCCGCTCGCATTGGTGGACGCGGTGAGCGCGCCGCCCAGCGTTCCCCCGCCCGACGCGAGCGCCACGGTGATCACGACGCCGCTCTGTGAGACGGCATTGCCCGAGGCGTCGCGCAGCTGAATCGCAGGCTGCTGCGCAAAGGCCACGCCGCTCTGGGCCGAGGCGGAGGGCTGGGTGGTAATCGTGAGCTGGCTCGCGGCACCGGCCGTGACGTTGATCGTTCCAGAGGTGACGCTGCTGAAGCCGCTCGCGCTGAAGAGCAGCGTCCGCCCGCCGATGGTCCCGGTGATCGAGAGGTTCGTAAAGGTCGCGACGCCGGAGCCGTTGGTGGTCGCGGTGAGCGTGCCGCCCAGCGAACCGCCGCCCGTGCTGATCGCGGCCGTGACGACCACGCCGGCCTGCGCCACCGGGTTACTGCTCGCGTCGAGCAGCTGAATCACCGGTTGCTGCCCGAAGGCGAGCTCGCTTTGCGCCGAGGCGGACGGCTGCGTCGTGATACTCAGCTGGCTGCCGGCGCCCGCCGTCACCGTGATGACCCCCGAGGTGGCTCCGGTGAGTGAAGCGGCGCTGAAGCTCAGAGTGCGGTCGCCCGCGGTTCCCGTAATGCTGAGGTTGACGAAGCCAGCGACGCCGGACGCGTTGGTCGTGGCCGTGGTAGTGCCACCGAGCGTGCCGCCGCCGGTCGCAATCGTGGCGGTGACGACGACCCCGCTCTGACTGACGGCATTCCCCGCGGCATCCCGGAGCTGGAGTGCCGGCTGTTGCCCGAACGCCACCCCGCTTTGCGCCGAGCTCGAGGGCTGTGTGGTAATGCTGAGCTGGCTCGCGGGCCCCGCCGTGACCGTGACGTTGATCGAGGTGGCGCTGGTGAGGCCTGAGGCGGCAAAGCTGAGGGTCCGCACGCCGATGGTGCCGCTGATCTGCAGGTTCGTGAAGGTCGCGACACCGCTCGCGTTGGTGGTCGCAGTCAGGGTGCCGCCCAGGGTCCCTCCGCCGGTCGCGATCGCGGCCGTAATGACGACGCCGCTCTGGGCCACCGGGTTATTCGCGGCGTCATTGAGTTGAATCGCCGGCTGCTGGGCGAAGGCCACGCCGCTCTGCACCGAGCTCGACGGCTGGGTGCTGATGCTGAGCTGCGTCGCGGCGCCGGCCCCGACGCTGATGTTGCCGGACGTCGCTCCCGTGAGGCCGGTAGCGGCGAAGCCGAGCGTCCGGACGCCGGCGCTCCCGGTGATCGAGAGGTTGCTGAAGGTGGCGACGCCGCTCGCGTTGGTGGTCGCGGTGAGCGTGCCGCCTAGCGTGCCGCCGCCGCTGGCGATGCTCGCCGTGATCACGACCCCGCTCTGCGTCACCGGGTTATTCGCCGCGTCGCTCAGCCGGATCGCCGGCTGCTGGCCGAACGCGACGCCGCTCTGCGCGCTGCTCGAGGGCTGCGTCGTGATGGTGAGCTTGGTCGGCGCCCCGGCTCCCAGAACGATGCTGTTCGAGCTCACCGGCGTCAGCCCGGAGCCGTTGAACGTGAACGTGTAACTGCCGGACGGACCGGTGATCGCAAGATCGGTGAAGGTCGCGGTGCCGGTCGCGTCGGTGGTCCGCGTCAGCGTTCCCGACAGCGTGCCGTTCGATACCGTGGCCGTAATCGCCACCCCCGACGTCGCGACCGGATTGTTGCTGCCGTCGCGCAGCTGGACCGCGGGCTGCTGCGCCAGGGGAACCCCGCTGGCGCCGCTGGGCGATGGCTGGGTCGTGATCGCCAGCTGGGTCGGAGCGCCCGCCCCCAGCGTGATCGTCCCCGAGGTCGTCCCCGTCATCCCCGTTGCCGCGAAGCCCAGGGTGTACGGGCCCGAGGGGCCGTTGATCGCGAGACTGACGAAGGTGGCCAAGCCGCTCGCGTTCGTTGTCGCCGTCGTCGCGCCGCCCAGTAACCCGCCGCCACTCGCGATGCTCGCCGTCACGACCACGCCGCCCTGGGGGACGTTGTTCCCACTCGCGTCGCGCAGCTGGATCGCCGGCTGGACCGACAGCGGCGTTCCGCTCTGCGCCCCGCTGCTCGGCTGCGTCAGGATGAAGAGGCGCGAGGCGATGCCCGGCCCCAGCGCGATGGCCCCCGAGGCCAGCGTCGTCACACCGCTCGCCGAGAAGTTGAGCGTGTAGTTGCCGGCCGTCCCGCTGATGGCCAGTCCGGTGAACGTCGCGGTGCCGAACGCGTTGGTCGTGGCGGTGAGCGTGCCGCCGAGACTCGCCCCGGCGGGCCCCGACCCGATGCTCGCGGTGATCACCAGTCCTGCCTGGGCGACGTTGTTGCCTTGCCCGTCCTTGAGCTGCAGCGCGGGCTGTTGCACGAGGGCGATCCCGCTCTGCGCCGAGCTCGACGGCGGGGTGGTGAAGGCGAGCTGATTGGCGGAGCCGGCGATCACGTCGAACGGATTGCTCGTCGACGACGCGAGCCCCGGCGAGGTGACCAGGAACGTGTAGGAGCTGCCCACCCGGTCGAGCGTGAGGTCGCTAAAGGTCGCGAGGCCATTGACCGCCGCGCGGCTCTTGGTGCCGCCCAGCGTCGCGCCGCCGGGATTGCCGGCGAGCGCGATGGTCACCTGATTGGTCGCGCCCAGCACCGTCGTCAGGAAATCGTCCTGCAGCGCCACCCGGATGGCCGGGACCATCGGCTGGCCCGCGGTCGTAAGCCCCGGTTGCTGCAGGAAGCCGAGCCGCGTGGCGGGACGGGTCGAGACCGAGATCATCGCCGTCCCGGTCTTACCCTCCGCCGTCGCCGAGATGGTGACGGGGCCGCCCTCGGCGACACCGATCACCACGCCGGTCGAGGTGACCGCGGCAATGGAAGAATTGCTGGAGTTCCAGGCGAAGCTCCGCCCCGTCAGCTCGTTGCCGCTCGCGTCGAGCGCCTTGGCGGTGAGCGGCAGGTTGCCGTTGACAAGGATACCGGCCTCGGGGGGATCCACCGTCACGTGATCGACCGGCACCGCCCGCACCGTGATGATGCCGTCACCCGCGACCCCGTCGATGGTCGCGCGGATCCGCACTGGTCCGCCGACGAGGAGGCCGGTCACCAGCCCGGTTCCCGATACCGATGCCGTCGCCGGGTTATCCGACGACCAGGTCACGCTGCGGCCGGTGATGACGATGCCGCTCGAGGTTTTGGGGGTCGCGCTGAGCTGCTTGGTGGAGCCGACGACCAGGTCGCTGTTGCCGGGTTGCACGTCGACGTTTGCGACGACCAGCACGCCGCCGATGCCGCCGTCGCCGCTGGGGCAGCCCACCAGAGCCAGAGCGGCGGCGCAGAGCAGGGGAACGACGGAACGTCGCTGCATGCGGAGAGGGGACACGAAGCGGCGGCCGGCCGGTTACAGGCCGATGCTGAGTCCGGCGCGCGCCATGGCGTATCCCGAGGAGAGATCGCCGCTCATCTGGAAGAATTGGGCGCCCAGATCGCCGCTGACCCGGCGGCCGAGCTTGATGAGCACACCGGTCCCCCCGCCGTACACCTTGTTGGTCTTGTTCGCGTTGCA
>CAYNNS010000064.1:9577-13708 GCA_964398345.1 uncultured Gemmatimonas sp.
GCGGCCGGCGACATATAGCGCGACTGTGCTTCCCGCCGCCACGACCAGGCGGGGTTCGATGAAGCCGAGCGAGAGCGTAATGTTGAGCTCGGCGGGAGAAGTAATCCTGAAGACCTGACTGCGCTGATAACCCGCGCCGATCGAAAAGCGCGAGAAGGTGTAGCGCGCCTGCACCTCGAAGCCGAGCCGGGTCTTCGAGTCGAAGTTCGGATCGTTGCGGGTCGCGAACAGTACGGCACCCGAGCCCTGCAGGGAAAACCGCTGCAGCGATTGCGCGCTGGCGCGCGAGGCCCCGAGCGCCGCCAGCAGCACCACTCCGACTCCAATGCGTGCGCTCATCGCGAACCTTGAGAAGAGGCTACGGAATGGCGTCGAGGAGCCTGGCTCCCTGAAAGCGCCATCCCGAGTCGTCACGAGCCACCAAACCGAGGAAGCGGGCGGCCTTGCCGCGTGCAACGCCGAAGTCCCCACGCCAGCTGAAACTTACTGCAAATCTTGTCTCCGCCCTACCCTCGGCAAGCGATGTGCCTTCCACGGTTCCGAGCGTTGCCCGGGGGGCAAAGTCCTTGAGCAGCTTCATGAACCGTTCCCGGCGCCCCAGGTCGCCGGCGATGCCTTCGGGCAGCAGGACCGCGACATCGACGAGACGGTGGGCGTTGATGGCGTCGACCAGGGATTGCGCAGCCTGGCCAAGCGCTGCAGCTGCCCGAGTTCGCTCCACGGCGGGATCGAGGACCGGCGCGCTCGGTTCCGGAGCCGGGGGTGGTGGTGGCGCTGGCGATGGCGAAGGAGCCGGAGCGGGAGCGGGGCTCGGTACCGGTACCACGATGCGCACCGTGTCGACCGGGGTCGGCACCGGCGCCGGCGCCGGCGCCGCCCTTCTGCCCGTGGCACTGTCCCTTCGCCTGGGTTGCCGCATCGCAGTCGAGTCCGCTCGCTGGGGCGGTAGCTGTGCCAGCGTGGTATCCCCTGAAGGCGCCGCGGCCGATGGTGCGGGAATCGGAACGTCGTCGGCCTCGATGAAAATGAAGGCCGGCATCTGCGCCGAGGCGGGGCGGCTCAGCAGCAGCCAGGCTCCACTCGCCGCGCTGAGCCCGAGCGCGCCCAGCGTCAGCTTGAAGAGCCCGCGAGTCCGCTCGCTGAGGCGCTGGCGCTGTCTACGGTCTTGTTCCTCGAGATCCGCCGAGTACTTGAGGGCGGGGACCGGCGCCGCCCCCGTGCCGCCGCTCTTGCCGTACGGACCCGCGTCGGGAAGCAGCCAGAGCGGAGGCGACACCTTGTAGCGCCGCTCGTCGAGGGCGGCTTTGAGGAGCAGACCCCCGAGCGCCACCAGACCAAGCAGCGAAATCGCCCAAAGGATCTCGGCGAAATTGGACTTTTGGTCGGGCAGCTGCGGTGCCATTTCCCCTAGCACAAGACAGCACTCGGGCGACGGCAGCGTCGCGAGCTTGGCGCGGATCGCGAGGGCGCCGCCTTCTTTAGGGAGCTGGTTGGTACGCACCAGAAGACCGGCGGGGTCGCTCGCATCGATGAGCCGGTAGAACCCGAACTTGGCCGTCGGTGAGGTCGAGCGGATGTCGACCACATCCCCTTCGACCCTGACGATCGAACTGCCGAGCGTAGCCCGATTGGACTTGAGATCGGCGATCCAGGTGTGCTTGGGCTGGGGCGCAGCCTGAAGCAGAACAGCCAGAAACAACATGCCGGAACTTACCTTATCCCGGGGCGTCTTGAACCCCCCGGCTCGCGTCGCTAAGCTTCCAAATTACAGGCGGTTAGCCCACTCGATCGGACCATGCCGACCTACGAATACCGCTGCCCCGAAGGGCACGAGTTCGAACGCTTCCAGAAGATGACGGATCCACCCCGGGCCAAGTGTCCGGTGTGTGGCCGCCCGGCTGTCCGCCAGATCTCGGGTGGGGCCGGGCTCATCTTCAAGGGGTCGGGTTTCTACATCACCGACTACGGAAAGGATGGCAAGGGTCCTCGTACGGAAAAAGAGGCCGAGCCCAAACCCGATGCGGCGCCCGCCAAGAGCGAGGGGGCGGCCAAGTCCGAGGTCCCCGCCAAGTCCGACAAGCCCGACAAACCCGAGAAGAAGTCGAAGAAAAAGGCTTCCTCGTGAATGAGCTGATCCGGGCCGAGCTCGCCCGGGTCGCGATAGCGCTGGGCGCGGCCGACGCGTCCTTCGTGCTGGAGCGGCCGCGCGGCGCGGGCCACGGCGACCTGGCGACCAATCTCGCCATGGTGATCGGGCGAGCGCGGAAGGCCAACCCTCGCGCCATCGCCACCGAGATCCTGCAGACTCTCGCCCTGCCCGAGGGCGTCGTGTCGCGCACCGAAATCGCCGGGCCCGGCTTCATCAACTTCTGGCTGGCCGGCGATCAACTAGACTCGGCGCTCACCACCATCGTGCGCGCAGGCGAGCGCTTCGGCCGCGGCGATTTCGGCAACGGGCTCCGCGTCAATGTGGAATTCGTCTCCGCCAATCCCACCGGGCCGCTGCACGTGGGACACGGCCGCGGGGCGGCGCTGGGCGACGGGATCGCCGCGCTGCTGGAATGGACCGGCCACGCGGTAACCCGCGAGTTCTACATCAATGACGCCGGGGTCCAGATCGACAGGCTGGTGGAGAGTCTCTGGGCGCGACTCCGCCGCGAGCCGGTGCCGGAATCGGGCTACCACGGCGAGTATCTGATCGACGCGGCGGAGCGTGCCGTGGCCGCCGTGCCCGACGCGCTGCTCGCGGGCTCCTTCGAGGCCGCGGCTCCGGAGCTCCGCGAATTCATCCTCGCGGACCAGCGCCAGGAGCAGGATGCGCTGTTGCGGGATCTCGGCGTGCGCTTCGATCAGCACAGCTCCGAGCGCACCATGTACCGGAGCGGGCGGGTCGAGGCGCTGCTCGCGGAGCTCGCGGCCAGGGGACTGACCTACGAGAAGGAAGGCGCGCTCTGGTTCCGCACCGAGCCCCACGGCGACGACAAGGACCGGGTGCTCAGGAAAAGCGACGGCACCCTCACCTATCTGACCCCCGACCTCGCCTACCATCGCGACAAGCACGAGCGCGGCTTCGCCCGCGCCATCGACGTCTGGGGCGCCGATCATCACGGGTACATCCCCCGGATGCGCGCCGCGCTCCGCGCCCTGGGCTGCCCCGACGAATTCTTCGAAGTCGTGCTGGTGCAGCTCGTCAAGGTGCTGAAGGGCGGGGAAGAGGTGCGCATGTCGAAGCGCGCCGGCGACTTCGTCACGCTGCGCGAGCTGCTCGACTGGGTCGGCAGCGACGCGGCGCGCTACTACTTCATGATGCGCAAGGGCGAGACGCCCTTCAGCTTCGACGTCGACCTGGCGCGCAAGCAGACCGACGAGAATCCGGTATTCTACGTGCAGATGGCGCACGCGCGGCTCTCCGGCATCTTCCGCGTCGCCGGGGTCGCGGCGGAAGCCGTCGGAGACAGCGCCGACCTCGCCGCCCTGCCCGCCGCCGAGGACAGCGAGCTGCTCAAGCAGCTGCTCACGTTTCCCGAAATCGTCGCCGGCGCGGCGCGGGCGCGCGAGCCGCATCGCATCACCGGTTACCTGGAAGACCTGGCTCGCGCGGCGCATTACTGGTATCACCACTGCCGCGTGCTCGGCGAGGCGCCTGCCACCGAACGGGCCCGGCTCGTCCTGGCCCGCGCGGCGCGCCAGGTGCTCCGCAACGCGTTGAGCCTGCTCGGGCTCTCTGCCCCCGATCGGATGTGATGCCATGAGCCTCTTGGTCGTCGGCAGCGTCGCGCTGGATTCCATCTTCACGCCCTTCGGGGAAACCGCCGACGCCCTGGGCGGGTCCGCCGTGTACTTCAGCGTCGCCGCGTCGCTGCTGCATCCGGTGCGCGTGGTGGGTGTCGTCGGGAACGACTATCCGGTCGAAGCGCTCGAGGTGCTCGGCAAGCGGGGCATCGATTGGTCGGGGGTGGAGCGCGCCCAGGGCGAGAGTTTCCGCTGGAAAGGCAAGTACTCCTACGATCTGCAGAGCCGCGAGACGCTCGAGACCCGGCTCGGCGTCTTCGCCGCCTTCCAGCCCAGGCTGCCGCCGGCGTGGCGCGACGCGAAGTACCTCTTCCTGGGCAACATCGATCCGGTGCTGCA
>CAYNNS010000065.1:0-13351 GCA_964398345.1 uncultured Gemmatimonas sp.
CGACGCGCTCGCCGACGGCATCCGGTCCACCGGCTGCGGCGTCGTCGACATCGGTATGGTGGCCACGCCGCTGTTGTATTTCGCGACCTACCACCTCGAAACCGGCTCGGGCGTCTCGATCACGGGCAGCCACAATCCTCCCGAGTACAACGGGATGAAGTTCGTGCTGGCCGGTCAGGCGCTGTACGGCGAGGGGCCCCAGGGCTTGCGACGCCGCATCGAGAGCCGCGATCTGGTTCGCGCCCCCGAGCCGGGGCCGCACGCCGCCATGCCAAAGCCGAACTTGGGGGCCGTCAGCCCGATCCCGTCGGGCAGGACCCAGAGCAGCGGCATGTCCGCGGAAACGTCGACGCTGTGCGCCCTGCCGTTGACAGTCAGTTGCATGCTTCGACCCTTACCACGCCGAGCGTGTCGCAGGACTCCGCGTAAGAAGGACTCGACTCACGACCAGGATCCACACAGCACCGATGCCGGGCCAGACGAACCGTGCATAAGCCCCGTCCGCCGCCCAGAATCCCCCACTCAGCCACGTGGTGCCTCCCAGCACGCCGAGTACGATGCCAAGAACGCATGCCCCGAAGAGCGCGTTCGAGATCAGCCCCGCCCGCCAGAGCCCGAATGACCCCGACATGATCAGCATCGCTCGCGGAAACGACGACAAGACGAGGCAGGCCCACGCGAAGTCGTTCAATCCTGACGCCATCGTGTTGTTCGAGTAGGCGAGGCAAGCCGCCACCGCGATGAGCAGGAAGAACAGCGCTCCGACCGCCGCGCTGGAAATGAGTACCGCGCCGCCCCAGCCGTTTTGTCCCGCGTCAGCCACTGTGGCCCTGAGCGCCGCTACGAACCACAGAAGGTTGAGGACCGCCATGCCCGACACAACCGCGGCGATCAGGATCTGCGTCTTGTGCCCGCCATAGAACGCAGCGAGTGCGTCGCCCGATGCACCAACCGGCGGCTGATTGCCGTAGAGGAAGTAGGCGACGATCGCGAAGACCAGAAAGTTGATGCCGCTCAAGCGCCACAGGCGTTCCCAGAACGCAGAGCCATACTTGCTGGTCGATGAGCTGGCTGCAGTAGACCCGGTCATGAAGAGCTCCGCCTGTCAAGGTGGGTAGCGCCTAAGGTACCGGTGCGGAGAGAGCGCGTCGAGTACAGCCAACCAAGTTCTCTGGATTCCGGTATCCTTCACCGGTGCCCACCCTGCTCGAGGTCCGCGACCTCCGGTACGTGATTCCCGCAAACCCGCGAGCGCTCGTCGACACCGTTTCGTTCGCGGTGCAGGGTGGCGAGACCCTCGCTCTCCTCGGCCGGAGCGGCGCCGGGAAGAGTACTACCCTCAAGCTCATCAATCGGTTGCTGGAGCCCACCGCAGGGGAGGTCCTGATCTCGGGCACACCTGCCTCGTTGCAGGATGTAACCCGGCTCCGGCGTCGCATCGGCTACGTGATCCAGGAAATCGGCCTCTTCCCCCACCTCACAGTCGCCCGGAACATTGGCCTCCTGCCCCGGCTCGAGCGCTGGCCGGAGGATCGCATTGCTCAACGGGTCAGCGAGCTGCTCCTGCTCGTCGGTCTCGCTCCGAACGACTTCGCGGCCCGCTATCCGCACCAGCTCTCGGGAGGCCAACGCCAGCGGGTCGGCGTCGCCCGGGCACTCGCGATCGATCCGCCGCTGCTCCTGCTCGACGAGCCCTTCGGCGCCCTCGACCCCATAACCCGGGTCGAGATGCAGCGGGAATTCGGCGCGCTCGAGCGCCGGCTCGGCAAGGCGATGGTGCTCGTCACCCACGACGTGCGCGAAGCCCTCGCTCTCGGCACCCGCATCGGCCTGATGGACGCCGGGAAGCTCGTCTATCTCGGCACACCCGCCGAGTTTCGCGCGAGTGACTTGCCGATCGTGCGCACCTTCATGGAGGCCGCGTGAGTCTCCTCGCGTTCTATCGCGAGCACCTCGCCGAGCTGTTGCTCCTGCTGCGGCAGCACCTCGTTCTTGTCGTCGTGTCGACCGTGCTCGCACTGGCCGGCGGATTGCCGCTCGGCATCCTGGTGTCCCGCCGGCCGGCGTGGCGCAAGCCGATCCTCGCCCTCACCAACGTCGTGCAGACCGTTCCCAGCCTCGCCTTGTTCGGTCTGCTGATTCCGCTCCTCGGGATCGGCGCCTGGACCGCGATCACCGCGCTCGTCTTTTACGCCCTGCTCCCCATCGTGCGGAACACCTACGCCGGCATCGTGAGCGTCGATCCCGCGATTCGTGAAGCGGGCCGCGGCATGGGTCTCGGCGACGGCGAGCTGGCCCCATGGGTGGGGAACCCTACGCCGGGATGCGTGGCGTTGGTCCCGCGGATTGGGGAAGCGGGCGCGGGCATGGGTCTCGGGGACGGCGGGCTGCTCCGTTTGGTGGAGCTGCCGCTCGCCGCGGGCGTGATTCTGGCCGGCATCCGCGTCGCCGTGGTGGTCAGCGTCGGCATCGCCACCATTGCCGCCGCCATCGGCGCGGGCGGCCTCGGCGTCTACATCTTTCGCGGTGTGGCCACGGTCAATGACACGCTGATCCTCGCGGGAGCGCTCCCCACTGCGCTGCTCGCCCTGCTCGCCGATGGTTTGCTCTCCCTCGCGGAGCGGAAGCTGGTATGGCGCGCCCGCTGAATTGGCTCGGCCTCGTGGTGGCGCTCTCGGGGTGCGGGCCCCGGCAGCGTATCGTGGTGGGCTCGAAGAACTTCACCGAGTCGGACCTGCTCGCCGAGATCGTGGCGCAGCAGATCGAGCGCCGCACCGGGCTCGCGGTCGAACGCCGGCTGCACCTGGGCGGCTCCTTCGTCTGCCACCAGGCGATCACGAGCGGCGCCATCGATATATATGTCGAGTACAGCGGGACGGCCTATACCGCGATCCTCAAGCAACAGCCCGTGACCGATCCCGACAGCGTGCTGCGCTATGTGAAGGCAGAGTATGGACGCCGCTTTGCGATCGACTGGCTGCGGCCCTTCGGCTTCAACAACACCTTCGCGATCCTGGTCCGGGGCAAGGATGCCGCGGGCTACTCGCTCAAGACGATCTCGGACCTCGCTCCGGTTGCCCCGCGGCTCAAGGCCGGCTTCGGCTACGAGTTTCTGGAGCGCGCGGACGGTTTTCCGGGGCTCGCAGCGCGCTACGGGCTGCGATTTGCCCAGCCGCCCACCGCGATGGATCTGGGGCTGACCTATCGCGCCCTGGCCGATGGCCATGTGGATGTGATTGCCGGGAACTCCACCGACGGGCAGATTGCCGCACTCGATCTGGTGCAGCTCGCGGATGACCGGGGATACTTTCCGCCCTATCAGGCGGCGGCGCTGGTCCGCCATCCGGTGCTGGAGCAATACCCGGCGCTCGCGGCCGCCCTGGACGAGCTGGGAGGCAGAATCACCGACGCGGAGATGCGCAGGCTCAACGACCTGGCGGATGTGCAGCACCGCGATATTACTGTCATCGCGCGCGAGTGGTTGACACAGCGATTACCGTGAAGGGGAGGAGGAAGGATTCATGGCTCGGCAATGCACGCACCTCGGACAAATTCGTGACGTCACGCCGAAGACACCCGACGGTTGCGAGGAGTGTCTGCAATCGGGAGACGAATGGGTGCACTTGCGGCTCTGTCTCGAGTGCGGCCACGTCGGCTGCTGCGACAGCTCCCCCAACCGGCACGCGACCAAACACTTTCACAAGACGAAGCACCCTATCATGCGGAGCTTCGAGCCGGGTGAAGACTGGGGCTATTGCTATGTCGACGAGCTGGAGTTCGAGCCCGCGCCGCGAGCGCGCTAGCCGATGACCGCCGGCGCTGTCCCGACGGAGCAACGTCAGGCCGAGGCGTTTCCGGAGCTGACCGCGGCCCAGCTGGCACGGCTCGGGCCGCACGGCCATCGCAGAAAGCTGGCCGCTGGAGAAGTCGTCGGCGAGCCGGGCGATCCCGTCACCCACATCTTCGTCATCCTCTCTGGACAGCTCCACGGTGGCACGGTTTCGCCGAGCCCGGCGGCGCCGGGCTTCGCGTTCGACTTTACCCGTTCCATGTTCACGGGCGAGCGCTCTGTGCTGGCCGGCGGGCGTTTCCTCGGCCGCATCGCCGCGACGGAGCCGACCGAAGTCCTGACGATCGAGCGCGACGAGCTGCTCAAGCTGATTCAGACCGACACCGAGCTGGGCGACATCTTCCTGCGCGCCTTCATCCTGCGGCGTCTCGAGCTGATAGAGCACGGGGTCAGCGACGTCGTCATTCTGGGTTCCTATCACTGTTCGGGTACGCTGCACATCATCGAATTCCTGGTGCGCAACGGCCATCCCTATTCCTTTCGTGACCTCGACAAGGATCCTCAGAGCCAGGAGCTGATCGACAGGTTTCACTTGAAGGCCGCCGACGTGCCGCTGGTGATCTGCCGGGGCTCGACGCTGCTCCGGAATCCCACGGTCGAGCAGCTCGCCGACTGCCTCGGTCTCAATCCCACCATCGACAAGACCCAGGTCTGGGATGTCGTCATCATCGGCGCGGGGCCCGCGGGGCTCGGCGCCGCGGTGTACGCGGCCTCGGAAGGCCTCAACGTCATGATTCTCGAGGCCAACGCGCCGGGCGGGCAGGCGGGCACCAGCTCGAAGATCGAGAACTACCTCGGCTTTCCCCTGGGCATTTCGGGACAGGAGCTCGCCGCCCGCGCCTATGACCAGGCGCAGAAGTTCGGGGCCACGATGCTGATCGCGAAGAAGGTGGTACGGATCAACTGCGATCAGCGGCCCTATCGCGTCTTTCTGGAGCAGGGCCCCCCGAACAAGCCCCTGCTAACCCGCTCCATCATCATCGCTTCGGGAGCGGAGTATCGCAGGCTCGCGGTCGAGAATCTGTCGCGATTCGAGAACGCCGGCGTGTATTACGCCGCGACCCAGATGGAGCGGCGGTTGTGTACCGATGAAGCCGTCGCGGTGGTTGGGGGTGCCAACTCGGCGGGCCAGGCGGCGGTCTTTCTGGCCGAACGCTGCCGGCACGTGCACGTGGCGATCCGGGGCGAAGGACTCGCGAGCACCATGTCGCGCTACCTGATCAGCCGCATCGAGGCGCATCCCGGCATCACGCTGCATCCCCACACCGAAATCGTGCGGCTCGAAGGCAACGGCCATCTGGAGAGCATTGCGTGGCGCGACGCTGCCGGACAGGTGGAGACCCAACCGATCCGTCACGTGTTCATGATGACCGGCGCGCAGCCGAGCACCGAATGGCTGGCGGGATGTCTGGCGCTCGACCCGCACGGATTCGTGAAGACCGGGTCGGCGCTGACCCAGGAGGACCTGGAGACCTGGCACTGGCCGCTGCGCCGGCCACCGCACCTGCTCGAGACCAGCCTGCCGGGCGTGTTCTCGATCGGGGATGTCCGGAGCGGCAGCACCAAGCGCGTCGCCTCGGCGGTCGGCGAGGGCTCGATTGCCGTGGCGACGGTGCATCAGGTGCTGGCAGAATAGATCTCCAGGGAGGTGAGCGTTGGCCGAAACGGATGCGACACACCCCGAGAAGGAGGCGAAGCGCCGCAAGAAGGAGCGCAAGCGAGAGCGCAAGCGCCTGAAGGAGGCGCAGGAGCCGCTCCCGCTTCAGGAGCGGCTACGCCAGCAGTGGGATGTGCTGGACCTGGAACGGCGGCTGGTGGAAGACCTCGACCGCGGCGTCCGCTACGCGCTCATCGTGTACGGCGTGGCCAATACCGCGGCGGTGCTCATCGCGACGCGCTCCAGCGTGTTCGTAGCCATGGCCCCGGGGGCCTTCGTCGTCCTCAAGATCCTCTCGGGCGTCTATGCGGTGGTGGCTTTCGTCACCCTGGCCTACGCGATCCGCTCCTTCCGCCCCAAGCTCACGCTCGAGACGATGGCCGGCGTTCGCGCCCTCGCGATCGGGAAGGGCGTCCGGCCTCTCCTTACCATCCTCCCGTCGGCCGCGCCCAGTCCGAGTCCGGCGGAGCTGGACCAGGCGTGGGCGCGGATCAGCCGGGAAGAGCTGAGTCACGAGCTGACGATCGCGACCCTCGCCTCGAAGGCCGCGTCCGACCAGAAGCACGCCGCGCTGAAGCGACTCTACACCGGCTTGACCCTCATGCTTGGGCTCGGCGCGCTGATGCTGGTGACCCTGGGCCTCGGCTCGACGCTGTAACGCTCACAGCAGCCACTCCAGCGGGAGCCTCCGCAGCACCCAGAGGGCCAGTCTCAGCCAGAAGCCGGCGCCGGGCTCGCGAGCATGGACGACTTGCTTTCCCGCCATGAGCTCCGACCACTCGAGCCTCCCGGCCCCACCGAGTCCGACCTTATATGCGCGTTCGGGGATCCGCTCCCCGAACGCCGTCGCGATTGAGTTCGCCAGCGCCGGGCTTTCGATCACGAAGCCCAGCTCGGTGTTGAGTCGCGCCGAACGGGGATCGAAGTTGAAGGAGCCCACGAAGACCCGAGCCTGGTCTACTGCGAAAGTCTTGGCGTGCAGGCTGGACCGGCTCGAGCCGGAGCTTCCGATGCGCTGGCGTGCCACGCCGTCTGCCGCGGGGGCGCGCTTCATCTCGAAGATCGTGACCCCGGCCTGGAGCAGGGGCTTGCGATGCCTGGCGTATCCGGCGTGGACCGGGGCGACATCGGTGGCTTCCAGGGAGTTGGTGAGCACGGAGATGGTCACTCCCGAGCGTGCCAGCGCGGCGAAGTGCTCGACGCTGCCGGCTTCCGGGACGAAATACGGGGAGATCATCTCGAGCTGGCGCGTCGGTGTTCCGATCCGTGCCTTGAGCTTCGACCAGAGCAGCTCTTCGTCCCGCGCGTGGCCGAGCGCTTTGGCGGGGTTGTCGCTCACCATGGCCGTTGGGGCCCAATCGAACGCCAGCTCGCCCTCGAGGAGGTCGTTCACGAAGCGGCAGCAGCCGAGCGCCTCCCGGTAGGCGAGGGCTTCGGGGCTGGTTTCCACTTGCGCCGCGGTGCGTACTACCTCCGCCAGCGACTCGGCGCTCGCCCGGGGCAGGAGCTTTGGCACCGGGTAGGCCGACGCGCTGGTCCAGTAGCGCTCGAAATCGGTGGACACTTCCCGGACCACGGGCCCGACCGCCAGGACGTCGAGATCGACGAAGAGCAGGTCGTGCCCGGCGCCGAAGTATTCATCACCAACGTTGCGTCCGCCGACGATGGTGACCTGGCCATCGGCGGTGAAGGACTTGTTGTGCATGCGCCGGTTAACCCGCGCGAAGTCGCCGAGGTAGTCCAGTACCCGCCAGCGCCGGTGGAAGAACGGGTTGAACAGCTTGACGGCGATGTTGGCGTGGGTGTCCAGTGCGGCGAGCACGGGGTCGAGCCCGGCGGTGTTGTTGTCGTCGAGCAGCAGGCGGACCTGCACGCCGCGATCCGCGGCGCGCCGGAGCGCGTCGAACCGCACGGTCCCGGTGGTATCGTTGTGCCAGATGTAGTACTGCACGTCGAGGGCGCGCTGGGCCGCGTTGGCAAGCAGCGCGCGCGCCGCAAAGGCGTGCCGGCCGTCCGGCAGCGCGAGGACGCCGGAGAGGCCGGGGTGGGCGGCGACACCGGGCAGAATCGCCCGGGCGAGGGCGGTCAGCGTCGTCTCCGTGGCAAGGCGTTCCCCCGGGTGCGACTGGTGTGCTGCGCGCCCGGGGGAATCGCTCATCGCTGGAAGATAGCGGCAGGTCTCACCGCCGCCCTGCATTGCCTCTCGCGTTGCACCTACACTCGAGTGGAACGACTTGAACGCCGGTGGTCGGCGAGGGGTCGATCGCGGCCGGCCTGACCCTCATGCTGGGGCTCGGCGCGCTGATGCTGGTGACCCTGGGCCTCGGCTCGACACTGTAGCACTCACAGCAGCCACTCCAGCGGCAGCCTGCGCAGCACCCAGAGAGCCAGTCGCAGCCAGAAGCCGGCGCCTGGCTCGCGGGTATGGACGACTTCTTTTCCCGCCACCAGCTCCGACCACCGAAGAGTCCCGGCGTCACTGAGTGCGACCCGTGGCCGCGGATGGTCGCACGAATCCGGAGATCGCCACCCAGCTTTTCATCAGTCCTCGAACGGCCGTATCACCTGCACAAGGTTTTCGGCAAACTTGGCATCCGCTCGCGGCGCGTCATGCGCCGTGCAATGGCACGCGAGCTCGCCCCGACAGCGTAGCCAGCGCTGCCGGTTCCTGTCGCGGCGCCCGAGCCGGCAGTGCCTGACGAGCCGACCGTGACTCGCCGGGCACACACCGGCGCGAACCTCAAGTGCCCGGCGATTCAAAAGTCACCGTCTGTGCCGTAAAGAGGGTGCCTTCGGCATCTACCAGCTCGACCCGCACTTTGTGCTGACCGCGTGGTAATCCCACCAGCACGATGGTATTGCTCTGGCCGAAGTCCGCCCACAGCCACGGCAGGTCGTCGACAGTGATGTGCAGATGGCCGACGCGCGGAGACAGGGTGCGGGCCGCGGGCCCGGCCACGGCCAGGATGCGCAGGTTCTCCACTCGATACGGGATGAACGCGATGTTCTGGGCCAGCGGGCCGGGAAGCGGCGGCTCCACGGTCAGCCTCGGTTGAGGCTCGTCGTCCACGGGGACAATGGTGCTCTGCGCGAACGCTCCCGTGATGCCGGCATCCCGCGCTGCGCGCGTCTCGATGTCCTGGTTCATGGGGTCCTCAGCGGCCTGAACCCTGCGCGAAGATCTTCGACGATGGCTTGCGGTTGCTCCCAGGCGGCAAAGTGCGCGCCCTTCGGATGGCGCTTGTAGTAGATCAGCTTGGGATAGGCCGCTTCGGCCCACTTCCGCGGAACCGGACAGATCTCTTCCGGAAATGCGCTCACCACGACCGGGACCGTGACCCCTTTGGGAGCAAAGAAGGCGAACCGGTTCTCCCAGTACAGGCGGGCCGACGAGACTCCTGTCCCGGTCAGCCAGTAGAGCGTGATGTTGTCGAGGATGTCGTCTCGCGTCAGGCCCTCACTGACGCCATCGAATACCCGAGCGATCTGCCGATAGGTCCAGATGTCGTGATCGATGATCCAGGCGGCCAGGCCGACGGGAGAGTCCTCGATGCCATAGAGCGTCTGTGGCCGATGCCCCATCTCTTGGGCATAGCCGAGACCGAACTTGTAGAAGAAGGCCACGTGAGCGAAAGACTCTCGCTCCTCTTCGTCGAGACCGGGAGGCGCCGCCGTGCCCGCAAAGGCCGCCGCATCGACCTCCGCCGGAATTGCGCCGGCCATGTTGGTGTGAATGCCCAGCAACCCTGGCGGCGCCTGCACGCCCAGCACGTCGGCGATGAGTGCGCCCCAATCGCCGCCCTGGGCGACGTAGCGCTGGTATCCCAGACGCTCCATCAGGGTGGCCCACGCCCGGGCAATCCGCTCGGGACCCCAGCCGGTCGTGGTCGGCTTGCCCGAGAAGCCATAACCCGGCATAGACGGAATCACCACGTGAAACGCGTCCGCGGCGCTGCCGCCGTGGGCGGTGGGATCGGTCAATGGATCGATGATCTTGAGCTGCTCGATAATCGAGCCGGGCCAGCCGTGCGTCACGATGAGCGGCAGAGCGTTCTCGTGCTGCGACCGCACGTGGATGAAATGGATGTCCAGCCCATCAATCTCGGTCATGAAGTGCGGGTAGGCCTTCAGTCTCGCCTCGACGTTGCGCCAGTCGTATTCCGTCGCCCAGTAACTGGCGAGCTTCTCGATCGTGGCAAGCTGCACACCCTGGGTATCGTCGGCCACGGTTTCCCGCGTGGGATACCGCGTCGCCCTGACGCGCCGGCGCAGCTCGGTCAGCTCCGCTTCCGGGACATCTATTCGGAATGGCCGAATCGCGTGCTCGCCGGCCGCCTCCTGCTTGCCTTCCCGCGTCGTGCCGGTTGTGGTCCTGGTAGCCATGCTGTGCTCCTTGGAGTCAGTGAGGTGCCCCAATCTTCCGCTTGAGCCGGGGCAACGCTATTGCACCATCGTATTGGTGGAGGAGTCGTCCAACCCGTACCTTAGGCCGATGCTGTCCTGCCTTGCGGCACTGCTGCTCGAAGCGACCGCACTCGACTCCCTGCCGAGCCCGGCGATCTCCCAGCTCCTGCATGCCGCATGGTCCGCGAAGGACGGGGCGCCCGCGGACATCCGAGCCTTGGCCCAGTCGCAGGACGGGTATCTGTGGCTCGGTACCGGTATCGGACTCTTCCGGTTCGATGGCATCCGCTTCGTCCGCTTCACTCCGCAGCTCGGGGATTCGCTTCCCGGGGGCGCCGTCGCACGCCTCGAGGCCACCCGGGACGGCAGCGTGTGGATCGTCTGGTCCAACGGGCGGGTGAGTCGCGTCCGCCAGGGGCGGGTTACTTCGTATGGGGAACGGGACGGCCTGCCACCGGCATTCGATCTCGCGGAATCGAGCCATGACACCTTGCTGGCCGGGACGGCGAAGGGCCTGTCCCGCTTTGCCGCCGGGCGCTGGGACAGTGTTGCCGCGATCTGGGAGCCCGCCTATCGGGAAGTCCGTGCCGTCTGGTTTGACCGCAACGACGTGCTCTGGGTCGAGACCGAGGCGGAGATCCTCTACAGGCCTCCCGGCGCCCCGCGCTTCCTCAACACGCGGATGGTCATCCGCGACCAGGCCTCCAAAGCCGACTTTGCCCAGGAGCGCGACGGCACCGTGTGGATGAACGAGCAGGCCCGTTCGGCGCATACGCTGCGGCTGGTCGGTGATTCGACCTATCCCGCCGAGGTACGAGTCCGGGCGACGAGCGTCCTCGTCGACCGCAGCGGAAGCCTCTGGGTCGGGTCAGCGGGTGACGGACTACGACGGGTTAGGGATCCCACGCGTTTTCGTGGCAAGGTGATTGCCCGATTCGGGCCCGAGGCGGAGCAGTACACCACGAAGGACGGTCTGCTCTCGGACCTGATCACCGCTCTTCTGGAAGACCGCGAAGGCAGCATCTGGGTCGCCTCTAGCCGAGGCCTTGAGCGCTTCCGCAAGGGGACCTTCACTCCGATCGCGATCCCCGGTGCGGGCCGCTCGCGGCTGATCATCGCCGCGGCGGACAGCTCGATCTGGACCGCGGCGCAAGGGATGACGGGCGTCGTTCGGATCGGACCGCGCGACACCGCAACGGTCCCGACCAGCTTCGACCTCACCAACCTGGCGGCCGCTGCATCGGGTCCCCTCTATACGGCTCGCACCTTTCGCATTCTCGTGCTGCAGCACAGCGGTTTCATTCCCATACCCTTGTACGAGAACACCCGCGCATTCGCGCTCACCCAGGTCACCGTGGATCCCGCGGGCACGCTCTGGGTCTTCGACGAAAACGTCGGATTGCTCCGGGTAACCCGGGATCGCTTGATTCCGGTCGCGCCGCTCTACGAGCCGGTGGCGCGGCGGGGCATGCTCTTCAGCGACCGGAAGGGAAGAATCTGGGTCGGCCAGCTGAATCGGGTCGCCCTCTACGATCACGGGGAGCTGATGACCTTCGGTGCGGCGCAGGGAGTTCCGCCGGGATTGGTCTTTCAGTTCCTGGAGGATCACGGCGGCGCGGTCTGGATGGTGGGCGAAGGTGGGATGAGCAAGTTCGAGGCGGGTCGCTTCCGCACCGTCACGGTACGCCGTGGGCTCCCGGGCGGAACGATATTCGGGGTGGCCGAGGACGCCGCCGAAGCGTGGTGGATCGTGACCCCGGATGGTGTCTTTCGCATTGCGCGCGGGGTAATGGACAGCGTGCTGGCGGATTCCACCGCCACGGTCCGCTATCGCGCGTTCGATCAGCGGGACGGCCTGCCCGGGGCGATCAGCGTCGGCGGCCTGGGACCGCCCATAACCCGCTCAGCTGATGGGCGCATCTGGGTTGCGGCCGATCGTGGCGTCGCGAGCGTGGATCCCCGCACCCTTGCTCCGCCGGCTGCTCCGCCGGTCGTGATCGAGGCTCTGCGCGTGGAAGGCCGTGAGCTGCCCTTGACCGATCGCGTCGTCGTTCCTCCCGCGAGCAGCTCGATCGAGATCGACTACACCGCCGCCACACTCGCGCTTCCGGAACGGGTCCAGTTCCGGTATCGCCTCGAAGGCCAGGATCCCGGCTGGCACCAAGCGGGCCCGAACCGGCAGGCGACCTATACGTCGCTGAAAGCCGGCCGGTACAGTTTCCACGTCAGTGCCAGCAACGGCGACGGAGTCTGGAGCGAGCCCGGGTCGATCCTGCAGTTCCGGGTGCTCCCAGCCTGGTATCAGACCCTCTGGTTCCGGAGCGCGCTCGCGCTCCTGATCGTGAGCTTCAGCGCCGGAGCGGCCTGGCTGGTACAGCGCCGGCGCCACCAGCACTCCCAGCAGGCGCTCCAGGCCCGGTACGAAGCCACCCTGGCGGAGCGCACCCGCATCGCCCAGGACCTGCATGACACCCTGCTGCAGGGCTTCGCGGGCGTGAGCTTGCAGCTCAAGGCTGCCGAGCGCGCGCTGCCGGAGGAGCCCGACGTGGCCGCCGAGACGCTGATGCACGTGCAGCGGCTAACCCGCAACACCCTGCGTGAGGCGCGCGCGCGAGTGCTGGATCTCAATGAGCCGGACCTTGGCCACGACCTCGCGACGGCCCTCGAAGCCAGTGCGAGGGAGCTCATCGCCCGGACCCGCATTGAGCTCGCGATGCGCACCCACGGCGAGCGGCGCCGGCTGCCGCGGACCGTGGAAGCTGCGGCGCTGCGGATCGGAAGGGAGGCGATCGCCAACGCGGTCCGGCACGCCGAGCCGAGCCGGATCGAGATTGTCGTCGTATTCGATGGGGCGGCGCTGCGCCTCGAGGTGCGCGATGACGGGCGCGGGTTCTCGCTGGACCAAGGCGAGGTGGCCCGGCGCCACGGACATCTTGGACTCACCGGCATGCGGGACCGTGCAGCCCGCGTGGGTGGGACCTGTGAGGTGCGGCCTGGCCCAGAGCGTGGGACAGTGGTCGCCGTCGAGTTGCCGTTGGGAGAACAGTAGCAGCCACCCTTTTACCGCGTTGCTTTCTCGCTCGAGCGGAACGACTTGAACGCTGCGCGCAGCTCGGCCGCCAGCAGCCTCGGCTGTTCCCACGCCGCAAAGTGGCCGCCTTTGTCGACCTGGTTGTAGTAGATGAGTTTGGGATAGGCCCGCTCCGTCCAGCTGCGCGGCGCCTGATACTGCTCGCCGGGAAAGACGGTCACGGCCACCGGAATCTTGACGCCTTTGACGTTGAAGAAGCCGCCCTTGTACTCCCAGTAGAGCCGGGAAGTGGAGACCCCGGTCTCCGTCAGCCAATACAGCGTGATGTTGTCGAGGATCTCGTCACGCGTCAGCTCGCCTGTGGCGCTCGTGGTCCGGTTCAGCGCCGCGACGACCGCCGCGGCGGGCT
>CAYNNS010000066.1:0-13336 GCA_964398345.1 uncultured Gemmatimonas sp.
CCAGGGGCCGCATGTGCTCGTAGACCTCCTTGGAGTACGGCAGCTTGTTGGGTCCTCCGGCGATGTCGCCCAGGGTGACGGCCGGGGTCGGAACCGTCTTCGAGGCGGGGAGATAATCGACCAGCGGCGAAAGGAAAAAGGGCTCGGTCGTGTACTCGTGGATCTTCTTGCTGTACGCCTCGTCGATGGGCTGGCTCGGGCTGCGGCCCGGGCGCGGGGCGGGAGTCTGCGACCCCGCCGGGGTGGTCAGGCTGAAGAGCGACAGCACCAGGACAACCCCCGCGACGAGCGGATGACGCTTCATGGCCGGCCTCGAAAAGAGGGAGATTTAGGTGGCCGAAACGTATAGCGTCCCGCCCCTTCCGGTAATACTTTCTCCCTATGCAGGCCGACCTCTCCCGCCGGGCATTTTTAGGTCGAGCAGGCGGTGCTCTCGCGCTGCTGATTCCCGGGCGTTTCCTGATCCCTGGGCGGGGCCTCCATTCTCTGACCGGCCCCCACCCCAAGCCCCGCCCCGGCATCACCGCCGAGAAAGTGCTCACCAAAGAGCAGCTCGCCGACACGCCGGACGTGATCCCGGTCTTCGATCAGGTGCGCGAAATCCCCGAGATCGTGGATGGAATCCGCTGCCAGTGCGGCTGCAGCGACATCGAGGGGAATTACTCGCTGCTCTCCTGCTATGAAGGAGATGCCATGGCGCGGCATTGCCAGATCTGCCAGGGGCAGGGAAGGCTGGCGCATCGGCTCCACAAGGACGGCAAGACGCTGGACGAGATTCGTGCGGCGATCGACGCGAGGTATGGAACGTGACAGGGCGGACCAGGCGGACGCTGTTCACGGTATTGACCGCCCTGACCGCCCTGACCGCCTCGACCGCCCTGTCCGCTCAGGTCCGCGCCAGCGAAGCCGCCTCCATCTCCCAGACCGTCGACGGCACCAAGATCACCGTCACTTACTCGCGGCCTCGCGGGCGCAGTCGCGATTCGCTCTTCGGCAAGCTGGTGAAGTGGAACGAGGTCTGGACCCCCGGCGCCAATTCCGCCACGACCCTCGAGCTGAGCAAGGACATCAAGCTCAGCGGCCATCCGGTGCCGAAAGGCAAATACTCGGTCTGGATGGTGGTGCGCTCGGCGGGTGACTGGACCGTCGTGCTCGATCCGCGCGCCGATCTCTACCACGAAGCCCACCCCGACTCGACCGACAAGCAGATCCGCTTTCCCATCCGCCTCGAGCAGCGTCCCTTTGTGGAAGTCCTGACCTGGTCGTTTCCCGACGTGCGGGTCAGCGGCGCGACGCTGGCCATGCAGTGGGGGCCGGTCTATGTGCCCCTCGACGTCGAGGTCGAACCCAGCTACAAACTCGCCTTTTCGGAAGCGCAGTCGGCCGCCTATGTGGGCGAGTATGCGTATTCCTGGAGCGGCAGCAAGAAGACCGAGGGCTTCATCGTCTGGTACGAGAAAGGCTCCCTCATGGCGCGCTGGGACCCGGTGCCGTATCCGGAGTGGGCCCGTTTCGCGCTGGTTCCCATCAAGACCGACTGGTTCATCCCGGCCTTTCTCGACGAGCAGGGACGGATCTTCGAGGTCGCCAAGGAGCTGCTCTTCGAGTTCAAGGTCGAAGGCGGCAAGGCCACCGGCCTCAATGTCCGGGGGGAGGACGACAAGGTCATGGCGACGGCGAAGCGAAAGAGCTGACCCGCGCGTATTCTTACAGTCTGAAGTATCCCGACCGCCGGAGTTGTCGTGAGCATCCTGGAACGCCTGCAGAGCCAGCTGGCTGACCGCTATTCGGTCGAGCGCGAGCTCGGCAAAGGCGGCATGGCCACGGTGTATCTGGCGAAGGACATCCGCCACGACCGCGAAGTCGCCATCAAAGTGCTGCATCCCGAGCTCTCGGCCTCGATCGGCGCCGATCGCTTCGAGCGCGAGATCAAGCTCTCCGCCAAGCTCCAGCATCCCCACATCCTCGGCCTGATCGACTCCGGTGAAGCGGACGGGCTGCTCTACTACGTGATGCCGTTCGTCAAGGGAGAATCCCTGCGCGACCGGCTCGATCGCGAGGGCCAGCTCACCATCGATGATTCGGTCCAGATCACCCTCGAAGTCGCCGACGCGCTGGGCTACGCCCACGCGCAAGGCGTCGTCCACCGCGACATCAAGCCGGAGAACATCCTGCTCTCGGGCGGCCACGCGCTGGTGGCCGATTTCGGCATCGCGCGCGCGGCGAACGACGGCCAGGCGCAGAAGCTGACCTCGACCGGAATGGCGGTCGGCACGCCGGTGTACATGGCGCCCGAGCAATCGGTGGGTGACGCGGTGGGCCCGACCAGCGATCTCTACAGTCTGGGCTGTGTGTTGTATGAGATGCTCGCCGGCGAGCCGCCTTTCACGGCGAAGAATCCGCAGGCGTTGATGGCGCGCCACGCCATGGAAGCGGTGCCGAGCATCCGCATCATCCGGCAGACGGTGCCGGAGGAAGTCGAGGACGCCATCTTCGCCGCGATGGCGAAGGTGCCCGCTGACCGGCCCCAGAACGCCGCGGCATTCACGGAAATCCTGGGGGCACAGCTCGGCCAGACCGCGTCGATGCGGGCCACGATGCGGCACACCGCGTCACGCCGGATGCCCACCGGCGTGCACCGGACCGGCGGTGGAGCCATGTCGGCGGCGGCGTGGTGGCGGAAGCCCTGGGCCATGGCAACCGGAGTCGTGGTACTGCTTGGCGCGGGGTTCGGGGGCTACAGGCTGCTCGCTCGCACGAATCCCGCTTCGCTCTCCGGCAAGGATCTCGAGTTGGCGCAGCAAATCGCCGTTCCCTATTTCAAGAGCGAGGATGCCGAGCTCTCTCCGGTGGCCGATGGACTCACCGAAGCCTTGATCCGAACTCTGCGTGAAGCGGACCTGAAGGTACGGCCCGCCACCAGCGTGGCACCGTTTCGAGGCAAGGACGTGGCTCCCGATAGTATTGCGCATACCCTCCAGGTCGGAACGGTGGTCGAGGGATCGATACGACCCGAAGGCAAGAATGTGCGCATCACCACGCGGATATCCGATGCGACCGGGAGCGAGCTCGCGTTGACGAATTTCCAGATCGAGCGGGACTCGTTGTTCAAGGCCGAAGACAAAGTAGCGAATAACGTCGGCACGGCACTGCGGACCATTCTCGGGAAACAATTCGATTTCAGTGCAACACGGGCGCGGGCCGGAAACCTGCGTGCTTACACTCTCTATAACTCGGCTGAGAAGAACCGGAAGGATGCCGAGGCTGCAGCGAAGGACACTGCGCAGGCTGCTGTCCTCCTCACCCGCGCCGATTCCCTCCTGGCGCAGGCGAGCACCGCCGATTCCAAATGGATCGACCCCGTCATTCTGCGTGGTCAAATCGCCCTGCAGCGCTCCCGCCTCTACCAGAGTGACAAGCCCGCGCAGCTCAAATCGATTCAGCAGGGTGAGGCCTACGCCGAGGAGGCCCTGCAGCTCGATCGGAAGGACGCCAACGCGCTGGCGCTGCGCGGCACGCTTCGCTACAACGAGTATCGCGTCGATACCACCCGAGACCCTGCGGCCCGCGCTGCGCTCCTCAAGAGCGCGGACGACGACCTCACGCAAGCTACGCTCGCGGACAATAAGCTGGCATCGGCGTTCGCCACGCTGAGCCAGATCAACTATGACGAGAAGGATGTTCCCACGGCGGGCATGAATGCCCTGAGGGCGCTGAACGCCGATCGGTACCTGCGCAACGCCGACTTCATTCTCAATCGACTGTTCTTCACCAATTACGATCAGTCCCAGTGGAAAGCGGCGAACGATTACTGCAACGAGGCAAAGACCCGTTTTCCCAAGGATGTTCGCTTCGTGATCTGCCAGCTCTGGATGCAGACCGAGCCCGACGCCTCGCCGGATATCCCGGAAGCCTGGCGGCTGGCCGGGCGGGTGGACAGCCTGACGCCTAACACGCTCAATGCCCACATCGCTCACATCATCGTCGGTGGCGTCATCGGCAAGGCGGCTCGCAAGACCTCGAACTCCAAGTTAGCGGACAGCGCCAGGAACGTCCTCGATCGGGCCAGTCAGGCGGATAGCAAGCTCGATCCAACCAAGGAGCTCCTGGGTTATGAGGCGATAATGCGGACCCAGATGGGTGACCTCGACAAGGCCATGAGCCTGGTCTCGCAGTATGTCGCGCTGAATCCCGACCACTCCTTCTGCGTCGGAGGGAACGTCCACTGGTGGTGGAGGGAGCTGACCACGAAACCGGAATTCCAGAGGGTCATGCGGAGCTGTAAGTAACAACTCTGTCAAGGCCTTCCACGCCTCAATCCGCCCCTATCCGAACCCCTGGTCTTGCCGTATCATTTTCGGTCCAGCTCGACCGTCTTTTCGTGTTTCCAGGAGTCACCGCATGACCCGCAAGACACCGCTCATTGCCGTTCTCGCCGCGCTTGCCGCGTGTCAGGCTGGAGACCAGACGCAGCCCCAGAGCAGCGGCCCCTCCTATTTCATCTCGGACGGGAACCATTCGAACGGCGTCAACCTCGATAATCCGGATTTCTTCTGGCTCCCCCCGATGGTCAAGGATCCGTCGAAGAGCAAGAACTTCGACGTCGGCAAGTTCAACCCGGATCTCTTGCCGGTGATCACGATCTGTGAGCTGGTCGGGACGCAGGAGAGTCAGATCACCTTCAGCCAGACCTGCAAAGCGGGCGGGTACTCCGCCGCGAGCCCATCCGCTGCGATTCCTGCGCCGGTCGTCAATGTCACCAGCGAGTTCTATCAGACCTCGTGGACGGTTCCCAACTCCAACACAGTCTTCTATCGCGTCAAGGCCTTCGCTGGCAGCAAACTTCTCGGGTTCGCCGACGTCCACACCGTCTCCAACCCGAACCAGCTGAAAAGCGTAGGCTCGAGCTTCGTTGGTCAACAGGACGGCTCGAACCTCCCGCTCAAGTTCCGGATCGAACGGGCCGCCCTGTGCGACCCGCCCGGCACCTATCCCTGCAATTCGGCCAACGTCGACCTCACCGTGGGCAAGGACGTCCTGACCGATACGCAGGGTGGCAATGGCGGCAGCGGGGTGCACCTCCCTGGGCAGAACAATCTGAATGGCACGCCCGTCATTACAGTGGACAACTGCCAGGACATGCACGCTCGAGGGGTCCTCGACCTGCCGACCTTCGGGAGCTGTATCCGGATCACGGCCGATCCACCGATTACGAACCCGCTCGATAACCCGGCAACGGTTTTCGTCTGCGACGTGGGTCCCAGCCTTCCCGCTGGCATGGACCACGACCAGGAGCGGCGGATAACGCTGCATCAGCTCGACGTCGTCGGTGGTCAGAACGTGGTGCACGCGCTGCCGCACATCGCCGGTTGCCCGCAAGTTGGTGCACAGGCCACGTTCAAGGGCCTGTGGAACGCACTGGCGCACAAAGACTGGAGCAAGGCGGGGAAGCAGCTCGCCGGGTTACTCTCGCCCCGGCCGCTCTACGCCCGGCGGCTCGACCAGGGCGGCGGCGGTGAGCAAGTCTCCGACTTCAGCGATTTCCAGTTCGCGCTGCCCGCCAAGGTCCAGAAGCTCGACGGCGACGGCCAGAACGCCGTGCTGGGTAACGCGCTCGCGACCAACCCCAGGGTCAAGGTCACCGACCTCGCCGGTATTCCGGTGAACGGTGTCACGATCAAGTTCCAGGGTGACGGCTATCCCGCCGCGTCGCAGACCACCGGTCCGACCGGCGAACTCTCGACGCCCTGGACCATTCCCAACTTCGGCACCAACTCGCTCACGGCGAGCGGCCGTGGCGTGGGGGGGGATGACTTCAATGGACCGCGCTCGGGCGTCGATCCCTTCCAGCCCTTCCCCTACGGCGGTCCGCCGAGCCCGGAGAGTGGCTCCCCCAGCGGAGCGGTGCTGCTCAAGACCGGCTCGGTCACCTTCAGTGCGTACGGGGCCGAAGGATTCGAGACCAGCGACGGCTGGGGCACTACCAGTTTCTGGCACCGCAGCCATCTCGGTAGCTCGATTGTGAACAAGGCACTGACCGACGGACTGGTTGGGGCCGCTCCGGACGACGCGTCGGGTGGTGCCATGCCTAACCCGTTCGCCGGGGCCTGGTCTGCCTGGTTCGGGACCGAACCCGCCCTCCTAATCGGCAACGAGAACGGCAACTACATCGGGGCGCGGTCGGGCAACAATGCCACCAACTCCGGTTCGGGCGGAGAGAGTACCGAGGCCCATGCCGGGAACCTGACCTCTCCGGACTTCCTCGTGCCTGCCAACGGCCAGCTCACGTTCCGCGGCTGGTTCGAGATCGAAAGTGTCGATGCGGATCGCTACGACCTCATGAGCGTGTCCGTGCAACAGGGTGCTAACACGCCCGTGCTGCTCGGTAATCTCAACCCTGGAGTTGATGTCGATGGCGCCACGACGCAACCTTTCAGCTCCAATGGCTTCAACCTGGCGCCAGGCTGGAAGCAATACACCCAGGATCTGAGCGCGTACGCTGGTCAGACGATCCACCTCATCTTTGGCTTCAACACCCGGGACGTGAATTACAATGGATATCGCGGTCTCGTTCTGGACAACGTCCTCATCGCCCCGGATCCGCTGAGCGCATTCCGCGCGGCATTGCAGTCGTCAGCGACCCTCAATCCGCCGGCTCCGCTAGGTCCTCGCCGGCCCTAGTCCGTTGTTGAGGCACGCGAGAGAGGGCGGCCCACTTGGGCCGCCCTTTTCGTTAGGGCCCTGTTGCGCTCGCGAAACGAACCCACGCCCCAGTCCTACAACCGGCAACTAGCTCCCCGTCATGCCCGGTCAGCCAACTCTTTGCTGCACAGGGCCTTGTGGCTTGCTCAATAAACCAGCATATTCGGGCGTGAACATTGCAGAATTCTAAGTATTCTCGGGAAGCCCTGACTCCCCGGGCCCGACAGGCCCGGGTAATTGCCTTTCGTACGACCTGTCCCCAGTGCGGACCCACCTCAGGTCTGGAAGGAGCCGTTCATGACCCGTCGCCTACTCGCAAGCCTTCCGTTCCTCGTAATCGCAGCCTGTACCAGCGAGCCTGGCTCGACCCCCAACGACCCTGGACGCCCTTCGTTCCTGATCTCCGATGGCGCCCATTCCGGGGGGAACCCAGACTTCTTCTTCCTGACCCCGATGGTGTCGAACCCGAACGGATCGCCGAACTGGGATGGGCTGGGCAATAACCCTCATTACTCCCCCACCGTCACGATTTGCGGAACTGCGGCTACCAACGAGGGCAACGCGCCTGCAGCGGTCTGTGTCGGCACACCAACGACTTTCTCAGGCAGCCAGATCAACGCCTCCTCCGAGGCCTATTCGGTCAACTGGAAGGTCCCCAACAGCCCCACGATCTTTTACCGCATCACCGTCACGCTCGGCACTCTGACCCTCGGCTTTGCCGACGTGGAGACCGGCTCGGCGGGACAGATCAAGAACGTCACGACGGGCGACTTCGTGCCCTTGAAGGACGGCACCACGCTGCCGCTTCGCTTCACGATCGAAACCCATTGCACCAGCAACGCGCCCTGCGGCGAGAAGATGATCAACCTCGCCGAGGACAATACCATCTTCCTGACCGACGGCGGCAACACGGTCGGGGGCGTGCATATCCCGCCGCAATCGGGCGGGGGGACGGTGAACATCACGTTGACGCGCTGCGGCAACCTGCCGCTCGACATCCCGCTCTTCGGGAGCTGCATTCACATTGACACGCACCCCGAGATCATCGGCGACAATGCGCTCACCACACCTGCACAGGTGTTTGTCTGCGACGCCAATGCCCCGGCGGATGCCCTCCCCTTTGGCCAACACGACCAGGTGACTCTGCACCGCACGCCCGGAACCACGGTACAGGCGCTCCCACACGCCCTTGCTTTCTGTCCCCCCCTCATCACCCAGCAGGCATCGCTGAAGGGCTTCCTCGCCGCAATGGTCCATGGGCAGTGGAAGGCCGCGGGGCGCCAGCTGGTCGGCCTCGTCGCGCCGAGACCACTTTATGCGCGCAGGCTGGACCAGGGTGCCGGCGGTGCAGCGACCGACTTCAGCGATTTCCAGTTTGCCCTGCCGGCCAAACTGGTGTGGCGCTTCTGCGGTAGCGAAGAATGCACTCCGGGTCCCTACGCTCTCGACCTGTTCAACAACGGAGTTGCGAATGCCAAAGTGCACTTCAACCGTTCCAGCGGCGGGGACGTGATCGTGATCACCGGCGCCTCCGGCTTTGCCGATGTGCCGGCGTTGGGCATCCGCGCCTTCGGCGCAGGTCTCGCCACGCAATGCGCGCCCGCCAGCCGGTTCAATCCATTTATCCCCTACGACGGGGAAACCTTCAGCGCCGCCGCGGTTACGTTGGTGGGCAGCTTCCTCGACGTGGTCAACCCGCCCTGCGGGTCGTTCGGTGACTGAATCACCGCGGTGAATTCGATACGAAAGGGCGACCCTTCCGGGTCGCCCTTTCTGTCACTGGTCACCGGTCACCCCACCGACGCCGGCAGCACCACGACATCCTTCCTGAGCTCTGCCGCCAGCACGTTGCCCTTTCGCGTGGCGCCCCAGCATTCCAGGGATAGATCCGCGCCGCGATGCTTCGGGATCGCGCGGATCGTGAGCTTGCCGTGGGTGAGCCGCGTGGTCACCCTCTCGACGGCGGACGTGTGGCCCCGGTCCAGCCCGTCCGCCACGCGCAGGAGTCCCGCGAGGCGCCGCACGATCGCCCGCTCGTCGGGGGACAGCCGGCTGTACTCCTCGTGTTTGCGGCTGGGCCCCTTGCGGCGGTGGTAGCGGCTGATCAGCGCCACCAGATAGCGATCGCGCGAGGTGAAGGTAAGGCGGTCGGCGTTCAGAATGAGCTGAAAGCTGTGGCGATGGTGTTTGCGATAGCTCACCACCTGCCCGACATCGTGGAGGAGTGCCGCGGCCTCCAGGAGCGGGCGTTCCTCGGCTTCGCAGCCCAGATCGTCGCACAGGCGATCGAACAGGGTGAGGGCCAGCACCCGCACCTGCTCCACGTGGCGCCGGTCGCCCTGGCAGCGGTCAACGAACTCGCGCATGGCGCGGAGCGGATCGGCGGTGCGGGGGGCCTGGTTGCCGATCATTTCGAGCAGCAGCCCTTCGCGTAGCCCGAACGCGCTCACCGTCACGCTGCGCGCCTCCACCAGGCTGAGCAGCTCGGCGGTGACGGCGAGCCCCGCCAGAATGATGTCGGCCCGCTGGGGATTGAGCCCCGGCACGCTGCGGCGGCGCTCCACGCTGAGCGAGCAGAGCCACTCCAGCAGCTGCTCCACCTCCGCCGTCTTGACCACTTCGCCGTGGGCCGACTCGATGGCGTGCCCGCGCCGGGCCAGCACCATGCGCGCGAGGTTGGTGAAGGTGCCGCCCGACCCGATCACCGTCGCGTTGCTCCACTCGCGCCAGCGTCCCGCTTTCTTGAGCTGTTTGCGCGCCTTGCTCCGCAGCCGGTCGATCTCCGCGGTGCGCGATTTTCCTTCGAACAGGTACTTCTCCGTCAGCCGCACCGCGCCGAGCGGCAGGGAGCGGTTGAGCTCGACGAGGCCGTTGATCGCGCCGATCAGCTCGAGGCTGCCGCCGCCGATGTCGGCCACCAGCGCGCGGCCGGTAGCGAGTGGAAAGTGGTGCGCCACCGACCGCCAGGAGAGCGCGGCTTCGGTCTCGGTGTCGATGATCTTGAGCGGAATCCCCACCTCGCGCCGGACCCGGTCGACGAACGCTTTGCCATTTTCGGCCTCGCGCACCGCCGACGTCGCGACCGCCGCGAGCCGGCGCACCCCGCGCCGCTCCGCCACTTCGCGCATGCGGGACAGCGCCTGGATGGCGCGGGCCATGGCGAACTCATCGAGCCGTTTCGACTCCGCCATTCCCGATGCCAGCCGGGGCTGATCTTTCACCTCGTCGACGACCTTGATGCCGCTCTGCGGATCGAACTCCGCCACCAGCAGCCGGATCGAGTTGGAGCCGACATCGATCGCGCCCATCCGCTCGCCGGGCTCGGGGGCCTTGGCCGCCGTCGCGGTGAGATAGGAGCGCCGCATCAGGAGTGTCCGATCATGTCTTCGGCATGGTGCTTGATGGACTTGCCCTCCACCAGGAAGACCACGTCCTCGCCGATATTGGTGGCCAGGTCGGCCACGCGCTCGAGATTGCGGCTCACCAGGAACAGCTCCAGACCCGCGCCGATGCTGTGCGGATCTTCCATCATGTGGGTCAGCAGGATCCGGAACACCGAGCGGTTGAGCGCGTCCACCTTGTCGTCCCGGAGGCACACCTCCCGGCCCGCCGCCGCGTCGCCGCGCACGAACGCCTCCAGTGCGTCCGCCAGCATACCCCGGGCCAGGCGGGCCATTTCGACGATCTCGGGTTCCGGCGCAATGGGGGGAGCCTGAATCAGCCGCTCCGCCGACTGGGCGAGATTGACCGCGTGGTCGCCCACGCGCTCGAGGTCGTTGGCGATCTTGATCGCCGCGACCAGCATGCGGAGATCGCGCGCCATCGGCTGCTGCAGCGCCAGCAGGTCGATGCAGACTTCCTCGATCTCGACTTCCATGCTGTCGATCACGCGATCGCCGGCAATGACCTCCCGAGCCTTGTCGGGATTGCGCTCGAGCAGGGCCTCGACCGCGAGCCGCAAGGCGGACTCGGCCTCCCCACTCATCGTGAGCAGCCGAACCTTGACCTCGTTCAGCTCGTCGTGAAAGTGCCGGTGCGTTTCGGGGCTCATCCGAATCTGCCCGTAATATAGGCCTCGGTCCGCTCCTGCTCCGGTGCCGTGAAGATCCGGTCGGTCGGGCCGAACTCGACCAGCGTGCCCTGATAAAAGAACCCGGTGACGTCGGACACGCGAGCCGCTTGTTGAAGATTATGGGTCACGATCACGATCGTGTAACTCCGCTCCAGCTCTACGATCAGCTCTTCCACCCGCTGCGTAGCGATCGGATCGAGCGCCGAGCAGGGCTCGTCCATCAGCAGGACTTCGGGATCGTTGCCGAGTGCCCGGGCGATGCAGAGCCGCTGCTGCTGTCCCAGCGAGAGCGAGGACGCTGACGCGGTCAGGCGATCCTTGACCTCGTCCCAGAGCGCCGCTTGCCGGAGACAGCGCTCGACCAGCTCGGGCAGCTCGGCGGAGCGTACCCGGCCGTTCAGCCGGGGACCGTAGGCGACGTTGTCGAAGATCGACTTCGGAAAGGGATTGGGCCGCTGAAAGACCATGCCGACGCGCTGCCGCAGCAGCCCCACGTCGGTGTCGGTGGCGTAGACCGAGTGCCCGTCGATGCTGATGTCACCCGCGTGGCGCGATTCCGGAATCAGGTCGTTCAGCCGGTTGATGGAGCGCAGGAAGGTCGATTTCCCGCAGCCCGACGGTCCGATGATCGCGGTCACCGAACGCGTGGGAATTCCGAAGCTGATCTCGCGCAGGACCTCGCGATCCCCGTACCGGAAACCGAAGCCGGTGATCTGAATGGCCCCGCTCCGTCCTGTCACTATCCCATCCTCCCCGTGATATACGCCTCGGTCCGGCTCTCCCGCGGCGCCTTGAACAGCTGCCGCGTCGGCCCCGTCTCCACCAGCTCGCCGAGGAAGAAGAACGAGGTGGTGTCGGAGACCCGCGCGGCCTGCTGGAGATTGTGGGTCACGACGATGATCGTGAACTTCTGCTTGAGGCGGAACAGCAGCTCCTCGATGCGCTGCGCCCCCTGCGGGTCGAGCGAGGCGGTCGGCTCGTCCAGCAGCACCACCTCCGGCGCCGTCGCGATGGTCCGCGCGATACAGAGCCGCTGCTGCTGCCCCGCCGACAGCACCAGCGCGCTGCCGTGCAGCCGTTCTTTCACTTCCTCCCAGAGTCCGGCTACCGTGAGCACGTTGGTCACCCGCTCCGCCAGCGCCTTCCCGTTCATGCCTTCCTTGAGTCGCAGGCCGGACGCGACGTTCTCGAAGATCGACATCGTGGGGAACACCGTCGGGCGCTGGAAGACCATGCCCACTTGCCGCCGCAGTTTCTTGAGATCCACCTTCGGGGAGTAGACGTCCTCCCCGTCGAGGAACACGCCGCCGGCCGTGCGTCCCCCCGGCATCTCTTCGTGCAGCCGGTTCAGCAAGCGCAGGAAGGTCGACTTGCCGCAACCCGCGGGTCCGATCAGCGCATGCACCGGGGTCGGCGCGAAGCGGACCGAGATGCCGCGCAGCGCCGGCGCCGGGCCGTACCAGGCCGAGAGGCCCAGGGTTTCCATGCGGGGCGGGGCCGGGTTAGCGGGAAGCATGGAAACGCCCGCGCGTGGCGAACCGGGAGGCGAGGCTGAGCACGAGGACCAGCAGGATCAGCACCAGGGCCGTGGCCCAGGCGAGCCGGTGCCAGTCGTCGTACGGGCCGGTGGCGTACTTGTAGACCACGAGCGGCAGCGCCGCGAGCGGCTGGCGCACGTCGAACTTGAGATAGTCATTGCCCAGCGCGGTGAAGAGCAGCGGAGCGGTCTCGCCCGCTACGCGGGCCACCGCCAGCAGCACGCCGGTGACGATGCCGGGGAGACACGAGGGGATCACCACGTTGAGGCTGGTGCGCCAGCGCGGAAAGCCCAGCGCGAGCGCCGCCTCGCGCAGGGAGCGCGGGACCAGCCGGAGCATTTCCTCGGTGGTCCGCATCACGATGGGGACCATGATCACCGCGAGCGCGACGCTGCCCGCGAAGCCCGAGAAGTGGCCCTGTCTGGCGACGAGCAACGTCCACACGAAGACGCCGACCACGATCGACGGCGTGCCATTGAGCACGTCGGCGATGAAGCGGCTCGCGCGGGCGAGACGGGTTCCGGGCCATTCCGCGGCGAAGACGCCGGCGCCGATGCCGATCGGCAGGCCCAGCAGACACGCCATCCCGACCATCAGGACCGTCCCGACGATCGCGTGCAGGACGCCGCCGCCGCTCTCCCCCGCGGGCACCGGCGTTCCGGTGAACAGCGCCAGGCTGAGGCTGCCCGCCCCGCGCGCGAGCAGCGTGCCGAGGATCAGCAGCAGCGGGAGAACCGTCAGCACCACGGCGAGCACCAGCAAGCCCACCATGACCCGGCCCTTCCACCGTCTCGAGTCCTGACTCATAGCTGCCCCTCCGCCCCTCTGCCTCTCTGCCCCACCTTCCAGATCAGCACGCGTGCGAGGGCGTTCACCACGATGGTCACGCTGAACAGTGCCAGCGCCACGTAGGCCAGCGCCGAGAGATGGATCGCACTCGACGCCTCCGCGAACTCGTTGGCGAGCGCGGCGGCCATCGTATGGCCGGGTTTGAGAAGCGACGCCGAGATCTCGGGGTTGTTTC
>CAYNNS010000067.1:0-13272 GCA_964398345.1 uncultured Gemmatimonas sp.
GGGGGGGCGCGTTTGTGCTGGGGACGGGGCGGGCGGGGCCGGCACGGCGGGCTCGCGGTAATTTCGAAACCGGGCGCGGAGTCTGGGGCGGGGCCGACGATCTCCGTCCGAGTGCCCAGAACGAAGTCGCCGATGCGGCCCGGCGAGCCGATCTGCTGGTCACGCTCGGAACGGTCTCGGAAGTCGCACGCGGTACTCGGGCGAGGGGGCGCTGGCGCTGGCCCGGCGCCTCGCGCGTCGGACTCACCGGCGACTGGTATCTCACCGCGCCGGCGGGGAGTCCGGTGAGCGGCGCCTTTACCGGCCTGGCGCTCGATTCCTTTCCGCCGGGGACCGCCATTACCGAGGTCACGCCACCGGCGGGAGCGTGGACCGCACTGACCGCGCAAGCGAGCCGGCGCGGCACGGTCCGTCCGGTGTTCATCGGCAGGGATTCGGCCCATAGCCGTCAGGTGCTCACGGGAATCGATGGGCTCTGGCGCTGGGCGTTCCGGGGTGGCAGCAGCGAGCAGGGCTATCGCTCGCTGGTGGCGGCGACGGTGTCGTGGCTCTTGGGGGGGAGCGACTCGCTCAGCGGGAGGGCCCGGCTGCAGCGGGACGTGGTACAGCGGGGACGGCCCGCGGTCTTCGAGTGGAACGGTGGCGGCCGGCCGGAACCCCTGCCGGTCGAATGGAGCGCGGACTCGGGCGTGCGCCGCGCCGACACTCTCGCGTTCGACGGAGCGGGCCGGGCCGAGGTCCTGCTTCCCCCGGGGGTCTGGCGTTATCGGCTGAGCGGCGGCGGCAGCGGTACGCTCGCGGTCGAGCCGTATTCCGACGAATGGCTGCCCGGGCGGGTTAGTCTCCACGACCGTGCCGGTGGTGCTCCGCTGGCGACGGATCGGCGGCTGCTCCGCAACACCTTCTGGCTCTTCGGGCTCACCGTGCTGGCGTTTGCGGGCGAATGGTTTGCGCGCCGGCGCCTGGGTCTCAGGTAGTAAACGGCGAACGGCGAACGGTGAATGGTGAATAGTGAAAGCTGAAGAGTGATGGCACGCAACAGGATCACTGAACGCAAAAAGCTCGGACTCTGGGCCCGCATCAAGCGCGTCGCGCTGACCGACGTGGGTGCCCTGGCGCGCGGATTCCGCGCCGGCGATGTCGAGGCGATGGAGCGTCTGTTGCTGGAATCCGATTTCGGCATCGCCGCCACGACCGATCTCGTGCAGCTGCTCGAAGACGGCGTGCGCCGCGGCCGGCTCAAGAGCGAGGACGATCTCAAGCTCGCCCTGCGCGATCGCATCGCCGAGCTGCTCACGAGCCCGGGTGATCCCGGCGCGATTGCGCGGGCGCCGAACGGTCCTACGGTAGTGCTCTGCGTCGGCGTGAACGGCACCGGCAAGACGACCTCGATCGCCAAGCTGGCTCGCTACCTCGCTCGCCAGGGTGACAGGGTGTTGCTCGCCGCCGCGGACACCTACCGGGCCGGTGCGGTCGCACAGCTCGAGCTCTGGGCCGAACGGCTCGGCTTGCCCTGTGTCTCGGGAGCTCTGGGCGGCGATCCGGCCGCGGTCGCCTTCGACGCGGTGACGGCCGCCGAAACCCGCGGGGCCACGGTCCTGATCGTCGACACCGCGGGACGGCTGCACACGCAGGAAGGCCTGATGGACGAGCTGCGCAAGATCGTGCGGGTTATCGGCCGCAAGGCGCCGGGCGCGCCGCAGGAGACGCTGCTGGTCCTCGACGGCAGCGTCGGCCAGAACGCGGTCCAGCAGGGCAAGCTCTTCAGCGAAGCGGTCCAGCCCACCGGTCTCATCGTCACCAAGCTCGACGGCACCGCCCGCGGTGGTGCCGTGGTGGCGTTGCGGCGCGAGCTCGCGCTGCCGATCCGCTTCCTCGGCACGGGAGAGGCTGCGGATGACCTCGAGGTGTTCGATCCCCGGCGTTTCGCCGAGGACCTGGTCGAGGGCGCCGGGACCTGATCCGTGCCAGCGCTGCATCTCGACACGCCGGTCAAATTCCTCAAGGGCATCGGCGAGCGCCGCGCCGAAGCGCTCGAGCGGCTGGGCGTCACGACGGCGCAGGATCTGCTCTGGCACCTGCCGCACCGCTACGTCGATGCCTCGACGGTCACCCCCCTGGTCAAAGCGCGCGTGGGCGAAGACGTCGCCTGTGTCGGCAAGGTCGTGGCCAAGGGCGTGCTCCCGACGCGGCGCGGGCTGCGGATCTTCCATGCGGTGCTCCGGGACGAGAGTGGTGCGCTCGAGTGCGTGTGGCCGGGTCAGGCCTTTCTCGATCGCAGCATTGTCGTCGGCCAAACGCTGCTCGTCGCCGGACCGGTGCGCTTCTATCACGGCCGCCAGATGGCCCCGCGCGAGTATCTCATCCTCGACGAGGCGGGAGGGCAGGGAAATGGTGGCTGGGAGCGGGGCAAAGTGCTTCCCGTGTATCCCGCCACCGCCGGCCTCAGCCACAAGGTCATCCGGGCGCTGATCGAGCGGCACCTCGACGCGCTGGTGGCGCTCTGTGAGGAAATCCTGCCCGAGTCGTTGCGCCGGCAGTTCGGACTTCCCAAGCTGCCCGATGCGCTGCGGGTGGTGCACCGTCCCGCGTCGGTCGCCGAGGCCGAAGCCGGGCGCCGCCGGCTGGCGCTGGACGAGCTGGTCGATCTGCAGCTCATGCTGGGCCGCGCGCGCCACCTCGCCAAGCGGAGCCGCGCGGGTGTAAAGTTCGCCGTGCGGCGTGAGCTGACCACGGCGCTGAAGCAATCCTTGCCCTGGGAGCTGACCGGCGATCAGCGTCAAGCGCTCAAGGAAATCACCCGCGACATGACCGCGCCCGAACGCATGCACCGGCTGCTCATGGGTGACGTGGGAACCGGAAAGACCATCGTGGCGCTGTTCGCGATGCTGCTGGCGGTCGAGAACGACTACCAGGCGGCGTTCATGGCCCCGACCGAGCTGCTGGCGGAGCAACACCAGGCCACGCTGAGCGGGCTGCTGGCCCCGCTCCAGCTCGCTCCGGAGCTTTTGATCGGGCGGTTGTCGGCGGCCGGGAAGGCCGCCGCGCGGGAGAAGCTCAAGTCCGGCGCGGCCCGGCTCGCGGTCGGGACCCACGCGCTGCTGCAGGAAACCGTGGCGTTCCAGCGGCTCGGACTCGTGGTGATCGACGAGCAGCACCGCTTCGGAGTGGAGCAGCGCGCCGCGCTGATCGGAAAGGGCAGCTCGGCCGACGTGCTGTTGCTCACGGCCACGCCCATCCCGCGGTCGCTGGCGCTGACGCGCTACGGCGACCTCGACCTGTCGGTGCTGCGCGAAAAGCCCCCGGGGCGCGGTATCGTGCGCAGCGCAGTCCGCGTCGGGCGGCAGCGCGATCGCGTGCTGGCGTTCGTCGAGCAACAGTGCGCCACGGGGCGGCAGGCGTACGTCGTGCTTCCAGTGATCGACGAAACCGAAAAAGCGGATCTGCGTGCCGCCACGACGATGGCCGCGACCCTCGCGGAGCGCTGGCCCGAGCTCAAGGTGGGCCTGGTTCACGGGCGGCTCAAGGCCGAAGAGCGCGATCGGGTCATGGAGGCATTCCGCGGCGGGACGATCCAGGTGCTGGTGGCAACCACCGTCATCGAAGTCGGCATCGACGTGCCCAATGCCAGCATCATGCTGATCGAGCACCCCGAGCGCTTCGGGCTGGCGCAACTGCACCAGCTGCGAGGCCGAATCGGTCGTGGCGCCGAGGAAAGCCACTGCATCCTGCTGGCCGACCGCGAGTCCGAGCGGCTCGCCACATTTGCCGCGACCAACGACGGTTTCAAGATCGCCGAGCTCGACCTGCAGGAACGCAATCAGGGCGACCTCCTCGGCCAGCGCCAATCGGGTGCCGCGGAGATCAAGGTGGCGCGTTTCCCCGAGGACACCGACCTGCTCTCCGTCGCGCGGGACCTGGCCCGGGAGATTCTCGCCGAGGATCCGGGGCTCGAGCGCCCGGCCCAGGCCGCGCTCAAAGCGCGCGCGCTGTTGCGCTATCCCAAAGCCGAAGCGCTCTTCAGGGTCGGCTGATGAAAGGGCTCTGGCTTGGCGTGCTCGCGATCGCGCTGGCGTACGCCGCCGCGTTGCTGCCGGGGCCGGCCGCGGTGCTGGCCCCCTGGCTCATGGGGTTCGGAACGGTCGTGCTGCTGCTCTCGCTCATCGGGCTCGGCGTGCGACGCCCCGGACGGCGGCTTCCGGGCGCCGTGTTAGCCGCGATGGGCGTACTCCTGCTCGTCGTCGGAGGCGGGTTCGCCGCGGCGCTGTTGCTTCCCGGGGAGAGGGCCGGTTCGCCGCTGTGGCTGGGCCTGCCGCGGCGTGCGGCGCTCCTGGTCTACGGGATCGGACTGCTGCCCGCGCTCGTGCTGCCGATTTGCTACGCGCTGAGCTTCGAGTCCTCGGTGCTGAATCGCGCGGACCTCGAGCGCTTCTGGAGCGAGCTGGCCGCGCTCAACTCCCGTTGCGACGATCCTGCCCCATGATGCTGCAGACCGCGCCGATCCCCGTGCTGCCCCTGCCCGAGATCCTCGCGGTTGCGGTGGCGTACGCCCTCGTCGCCCTCGGCATCGGCGCGTGGGGCTGGTGGCGCACCCGGAGTGCCGGCGACTTTTTCGCCGCGGGGCGGAGGCTGGGCCCCTTTACCCTGGCCCTGGCCGCGATGGCCGCCGCGCTTTCGGGGTTCACGTTCATCGGTGGTCCCGGGCTGCTCTATTCGGTCGGCCTCGGCGCGCTGCTGATCTTTCTTCCCGCCTCGATCACCAATTGCCTCTCCGCCTGGGTCCTGGCGAAACGGCTGCGGCTGCTCGCGGAAGCGCGGGGAGTCGTCACGATCCCCGAGGCCATCGGGGCGCGCTACGGGAGCCGGGCTGCCCAGGCTCTCGCGGCCGTGGCGATCCTCGTCGCGATCGTCGGCTATCTCGCGACCAATCTGCTGGCGCTCGGGCTGGTGATCGACGCCCTGTTCGGGACCGGCAGGAGCGTTGGGATCTGGATCGGGGCCGCCGCGGTGCTGGCTTACACGGCCGGGGGCGGGATCCTCGCCGGAGTGTATACGGATGTCTTTCAGGGGTGCGTCATGGCGCTGGCATCGGTACTGGTCTTTCTCGCCGCGCTGCGGAGCGGCGGGGGCCTCGCCGGGATATCCGCGTCGATTCTGGCGAAGCAGCCGGAGTTTCTGGGCCCCTGGGGCACGCTCACCCCACTCGCGGCGCTTTCATTCTTTTTCGTCTTCGGCGTCGGCGTGCTGGGTCAGCCGCACGTGCTCCACAAGTTCTTCATGCTGAAGGATCCATTGCGTTTGCGCTGGTATCCGTTGCTGATGACGTCCGCCATGGTCCTCACGCTGCTCCTCATGTTCGGGGTCGGACTCGCGATCAAGGCCAAAGTGTTGCGGGGCGAGCTGCCGCCGCTTGCCCGGCCCGACGATGCCACACCCGTTTTCCTGCTGCGCTTCGCGCCGCCGCTGCTCGCGGGCCTGCTGTTCGCCGGCGTCGCCGCGGCGATCATGAGCACGATGAATTCGTTTCTGAATATCGGAGCCGCGGCTCTGGTGCGAGACCTTCCTCGCGCGCTGTCACGGCCGCTGGGGGCGGAGCTCACCAGGGGAAGGCTCGCGACCGTGGGGATCGGAATCGCCGCGGCCCTGCTGGCGCAGGCTTCCGGAACCCTCGTTGCCCTGCTGGGGGTCTTTGGCTGGGGACTGTTTGCCTCGACGCTGGTGCCGGCTCTGGCGGTTGGGTTCAGCTGGAAGGGTGGGACCCGCGCCGGTGCGCTGGCTTCAATCGCCGTCGGACTGGGCGTCACTCTAGCCGGCGAAACCCTGGCCTTCCTGGGCGCATTCAGGCTCCCGAGCGGCGTGACCGTTTCGGGAGCCTCATTGCTGCTGGCGCTGGCGACCTACCTGGTGGTCTCGCGGGTCAGCCGTCGGGGTCCCGATGTCGACCCCGACGTACGGCTGGTGATGGAGAGCTGAGGGCTCAGCTCCCTGCTGGAGCGAGCTCTTCCACCGTCGGTTTGCGGAACTCGAAATGGGCCGCCTGCACGGTCTCGAAGTCGCGGGCCGTCTTGATCCGGGCGACCCGGCGGCCAAACATGTCGACACGGCGGATGGTGACACCAGGGAAAATCGGCGCCACCTCGTACCAGACCCCGGTGGAGAGCCGGGGATACCGCAGAGCGAACTCGGGCTTCAGGCTGGCGTGCATGTTGTTCATGTATTCACCTGGAGGGCGAACTGGACCTGCCTAGTATTGGGAAGACGAGGATAGCCCGCAAGATTCGAGAAAGACGACACCGTCCAATTCCTTGGCAGCATGAGCCGATTGCGCCGATTTCTGGCTTTGCTGGCCCCGGTCTGGTCACCGGCGCGGCCGACGACGACCGTCGGGGGTCGTGACCTACTCGATCGCAGGGGCGCGCTACGGCGTCGGCCTGCTCTGGACCGCCTTGATTACCTGGCCGCTGATGGCGGCGGTGCAACTCATGTGTGCCCGGGTGGGGATGGTGACGGGGCGGGGGCACCATGACGCTCAACGCGCACGGCGTCGTGGGAATCTCCTCGTCACGCGAAGCGATGGAGGCGCTCGAGCCCATTGCCGGGCGCTTCGCCTCGGGTCTGTACGCCCTGGCGATCATCGGCGTCGGGTTACTCGCCGTTCCCACGCTCTCCGGCTCCGCCGCCTATGCGTTCGCCGAGCTGTTCCGCTGGCGGGACGGGCTGGACCTGAATCTGCGGCAGGCGCCGGCATTCTATGCCGTGGTGCTGCTCGCCACACTGGGCGGCATCGCGATGGACTGGCTCAACCTCGAGCCGATCAGCGCGCTGTACTGGTCCGCGGTGATCAACGGGGTACTGGCTCCGTTCCTGCTGACCGGCGTGTTGCTGGTGGCGAGCGATGACCACGCGATGGCGCAGCAACCGAGCTCGCTGCTGGCGCGCGCGGTCGTGTTGCTCACCATTCTGGGCATGACGGGCGCAGCGGTCGGAATGATCGTCTTGTAGCGTTGACCGTCCCCGCGGCGGTCACTACAATCCCGCGCTGAGCCCAGGATCTCCTCAACCGCGGCAGCGCATGACTCCGGTGCACATCGCAGAACTCGGGCAGCACGTCGGTGCCACGGTCACCGTGCGCGGCTGGGTGGCGACCACGCGCTCGAGCGGCAAGATCGCGTTCCTGGTGGTGCGCGACGGGACCGGATACCTGCAGGCGGTCTTCGCCCGCAAGGAAGTATCCGACGCGGTCCGGGAGGCTTTCGCCGCGCTGACCCAGGAACCCTCCGTGGCGGTGACCGGCACGGTGCCCAAGGATCCGCGCTCCCCGGGAGCGTATGAGCTCAGCGCCAGCGGGCTCGAGATCCTGGGAGCGTCGCACGAGTTTCCGATCACCCCGAAAGAGCACGGTACCCAGTTCCTCTTCGAGCACCGGCACCTTTGGCTGCGGAGCCGCCGCCAGGTCGCGATCGCGAAGATCCGGCACGCGGTGGTCCAGGCGATCCACGATTTCTTCGATCAGCGCGGTTTTACCCACGTCGACACGCCGATCCTGACCGGCTCGATCGGCGAGCAGGCCGGGGAGCTGTTCGCGACCGACTACTTCGACCTCGGCAAGGCCTATCTGGCGCAGACCGGCCAGCTCTACGTCGAAGCGGCCGCCGCCGCGCTCGGCAAGGTCTATTGCTTCGGCCCGACGTTCCGCGCCGAGAAATCCAAGACGCGCCGGCACCTCACCGAGTTCTGGATGGTGGAACCGGAGGTTGCCTTCAACGATTCCGACGCCAACATGCGGCTGCAGGAAGACTTCGTGAGCTTCATCGTGGCGCGGGCACTGGAGCGCTGTCAGGCCGATCTCCAGGAGCTGGAACGCGACACGACGAGGCTCGAGTCGATCCAGGCGCCGTTTCCGCGCATCAGCTACACCGACGCGATCGCCAGGCTCGCCGCGATGGGCAGCGACATCGCGTGGGGGCAGGACCTCGGTGCGGACGACGAAACCCGGCTCTCCGCGCAGTCCGAGCGGCCGGTGTTCGTCTATAACTATCCCAAGGGGGTGAAGGCGTTCTACATGAAGGAGAACCCCGAGGACCCCCGGACGGTGCTCAACAACGACTGCCTGGCGCCCGAGGGCTACGGCGAGATCATCGGCGGCTCGCAGCGCGAGGACGACTACGAGCGGCTGCGGGCACGGATCGTGGAGCAGGGGCTCGACCCCGCGAGCTACACCTGGTATCTCGAGCTCCGGAAGTATGGCAGCTTCGTGCACTCCGGCTTCGGGCTTGGGCTGGAGCGCACGGTAGCATGGATTGCCGGCATCCCGCACATTCGCGAGGCCATCGCCTTCCCGCGCCAGATTCACCGGCTCTACCCCTAGTGGCGGCGCGCTCCGGGGCGGTCGGCATCGCCCTGCTCCTCGCGCTTGCCACCCGAGCCGGCTCCCAGGCGGGTCCGCTGCGACCCTTTCGCGGACAGGTCATCCCCCGCTCCCTGCGGGTTAGGCCCGGAGTCTACCGGCTCCCGGCCCCCGCCGGGCTCGATTCCGCCGTCCTCACGATCCGCGGCGACAACCTCACCGTCGACCTCCGGGGCGTCGAGCTCCAGGGTCAGAGTCCCGCGGCCGACCCCGACCTCGCCTCCGGCGTCGCCCTGCGCATCGAGGGCGGCAGCAACGTCCGGGTGCTGGGCGGCCGGATCCGGGGCTACAAGGTCGGCGTGCTGGCCCGGGGGACCCGCGCCCTCACGCTGCTCGGCCTGGACGTGAGCCACAACTGGAAGCCGAGGCTCTGGAGCCTGGTCGAGCACGAGAGCCTGGCCGACTGGTTGTCGTTCCACCACAACGAGCAGGACGAATGGCTGCGCTACGGCGCCGGGATCTATCTCACGGATGTGCGGGGTGGCGTGCTGCGCGGCAACCGGGCGGAGCAGGGCATGAACGGTCTGCTGCTGGTCCGCAGCGATTCCTTGCGGGTCAGCGACAACGCCTTGTCGTTCAATTCTGGGCTGGGACTCGGGCTCTACCGCTCGAGCGACAACACCATCGTACGCAACCGGCTCGACTACAACGTGCGCGGCTACAGCCACGGCTTCTATCACCGCGGCCAGGACTCGGCGGGACTGCTGCTCTACGAGCAGAGCTCGCGCAACCTGGTGGCCTGGAATTCCGTGACCCACGGCGGCGACGGTCTCTTCCTCTGGGCGGGGCAGAGCACCATGGATACCGGAGCCGGGGGCGCGAACGACAATCTCTTCTACGCGAATGATTTCAGCTTCGCCCCCGCCAACGCGATGGAGGCGACGTTCAGCCGCAACGATTTTGTCGCGAACCTCGCCGGGGGAAGCGACTACGGGCTCTGGGGCGGCTATAGCTACGGCTCGCGGATCGTGGGGAACTGCTTTGCCGGCAACCGGACCGGCATCGCCATCGAGCACGGCCAGGAGAACCGCATCGCCGCGAACCGCTTCCAGGGCGACAGTGTCGCCCTCAACCTCTGGGCCGACCCGCTCGAGCCTTCCGACTGGGGCTACCCGAAGCACCGCGATACCAGGAGCCGCGACTATCGGGTCGAGGCGAACGGCTTCGAAGGGAACCGCGTCGCACTGCGGGCGCGGAACACCGCGGGACTCGCGGTGCAGGGCAACCGGTTCACCAATGTCGACTCGGTCGCGGTGCTGCGCGACACCAGCGGATACGTGTTCCAGCCCGCTCAGTCTGGGCCGGACGCCGGCACGACGTGCGGGCCCGGCGATCGCCTCGAGCCGCCGTACGACTCGTTGATCGCCAGGGCCCGGGGACTCCCTGGTCCGGTTCCCGGTTCCGCCGCTGCGCGGCGCGATCGTTCGGCGATCATCGTCGATGAATGGGGGCCGTTCGACTGGCGCTCACCGAAGCTCTGGCCGATCGACAGCGTTCGCGCTGTACCGTTGCGGCTGCGCGTGCTGGGACCGGAGGGGCGCTGGCGGATCGTGAGCCAGGAGGGGATTGCCGAGGTCGCGCCGAGCAGCGGTCGGGTGGGGGACACGCTGCGGGTTACTCCTTCGAATCCGGTGCACTGGCGCGTCGAGCTCGCATACGGCAAAGGCGCCACGCACACCGCCGCTGTGCGCTTTGGGTACGGCCGCTTCGAGCCCGCGATCCAGTGGACCGCGCGCTTCTTCGCCTGGAACGACAGCACCGATCTGCGCAGCGACACGACCGCGTTCACCCGGGTGACGCGACAGGCCCCATTGCTGGAGCGAACCCTGCCGCGGCTCGATCTCGAATGGTACCGGCCGGGGCTCGGACTGCCCCTCAGCCGCTGGGCGTTACTGGCGACCGGTGCGGTGGAGCTGCCCCCGGGGCTTTACCGGCTCCGCAGCATCAGCGACGACGGGATCCGGGTGCGGGTGGACGGCATCTTAGTGATCTATCGCTGTAGCGTGCTCGAGTCCGGGGTCGACCCGGTTCCGGCAACCGCCAGCCCGCCCCAGCCCAGGGTCGAGTACTTCCAGATGGATGGCTGGACCGAGCTTCGGGTCGAGATCAGCGCCGCACCGTAATCTCCCGCGCGCCCGGCGGCACCGGGGTGGTCGTGACCTGGCCGCCGGGCCAGCGCACCCAGATCGCCGTCGGCGTGGCCGCGAGTCCGAAAACCTGGACCGCGCCGTTCTGCGACCAGTACCCCGAGCCCGCCGCGATCTCCCGGACCGGGCCCATCCGATTGCCATAGACGACGCGGAGCTGCGCACCCACCCCATCGGGGTTTCCGGCCGCTCCCTGGAGCCGAACCCGCACGCCCGGCTTGGCGCCCTGGTTGCGGAAGAGCCGGGTTGCCGCCCCGTTCTGCGAGACGGCGAGGTCGAGGCGGCCGTCGCCATCGAAGTCGGCGTAGGCGGCGCCGCGCTGGTCGCCGTAGATCGCGAGGCCGGAACGCGCGCCGGGAACGGGGGCGAGCCCGCCCTTGCCATCGCCGAGGAGCAGTAACCCGCGCCCGCTGTCGTAGCGCTGCACGCCCACGGTCGTGTAGGAAAAGTTCTGGGCGAGGAAGACGTCCTCATTGCCGTCGCCATCGAAATCGGCGACGCCGGCGTAGAACGCCGGCGCGAGCTGTGCCTCCGGCGGCAGCGGTACCGCCTCGAAGTGATCCCCGCGGTTCAGGAAGGCCACGCTGGCAAGACTGGCCGCTTCGAGCCGGTGCACCTGGCCGCGGAAAGGCCCCAGCAGCTTGTCCACGCCGGCGTCGGCGTAGGCGGCGAAACTGGTGATCCGCTCGGCCAGCGCCGGCACGGCCTTGCGTACCCGCTCCCAGCGATTCAGCGGGCCGGGGCCGCCGAGCCGGGGGTCCTCACGCGCGAGCAGCATTTCCTCCTCGCCGACCGCACCAAAGGGGCCGTAGTACAGCAACAAGGGCCGTGCGCTGTCCGCGTTGGCCGCGAGATTCTCTCCCCAGCTCGTCGCGATGAGATCGAGGCGGCCGTCGCCGTCCAGGTCTCCGGCGGCGAGGCCGTTCCAGCGGCTGGTCAGGCGGGAGAATCCCCAGGAATCAGGGGCACGCACGAAGTGGCCCTGCCGGTTCAGGAAGAGAACGATCGAACCCCACTCTCTGGCGAGCAGGAGATCGTCCCAGCCATCGCCATCGACGTCGGCAAAGAGCGCGGCCGACACCATCCCGATGCCGTTGAGCAGCGCGCTGTTCGCGGTGTCGAGCACGAAACGGCCGGCGACATTGCGGAATAACCCGGAGGACGCGGGCTCGGGATAGCGCAGGGGGAGCGCCCGGCCGCCGACGAACAGGTCGAGGCTGCCGTCGCCATCATAGTCCCCGAGCGCGAGCGGTCCCACTGCCGACTCGTGGGACGGCACCAGCGGCTCCGCCGGCTCCGCGAGGGAGGTCCCTTGGGCTTGCCAGCCGATCACCGCAGGCTGCGCCATCAGCTTCGCGGGGTCCCGCGCCTCCCAAGTCGACACACCAGCCAGCACCCGCGACGTCCGCCCGTCGCTCATTCCGAGCAGCGTGGTGAAATCGAGCGGCGCGGCCGGTCCCTGCGCTGGCGCCGGAACGAGCTTGCCGTGCTCGTTGTGAAACACGGCGACGCGGCCTCCCTGGCCCGTGCCGACGAGCAGGTCCTCGTAGCCGTCGCGATCGAGGTCGAACCACGCCAGGCCCGGTCCCAGCTCGGAGAGCCCATCGGGCAACAGGTATTGCCGGTCCCAGTCGTCAAAGCTGTCTTCGGTGTGGTCGTGCCCGCGGAGCTCCGCCGTCGCGTCGGCGAAGAGCGGCAGCGGTGGCAGCGTCTCGCGCCCCGCGGGGTGGGCCCGGGCCGTCGAGTCGCTGATTTCGTACAGCCGGTTGGGCCGCACGTCGTCGAGCCTGGTCTCGCGGCCGTCGCGCCAGTCGATGACCAGCTGCATCCGCTGCGACGTTCCCGCCGCGAAGCTCGCCAGATAATCGCTGTGGGAGAGGTACAGCCCGCCCGCCGTCACCTCGCGAACCTGGAGTGGAATCGCACCGCCGAGCAGGCGGATCCGGGCGCCGACGGCCTGGGTATTCGGCGGCGAGCCCTGGAGGCGTACGGCGACGGGCGCGGCGGGCGCATCGTTGCGCAGCCCCCGCGCCGGCCGGCCGAGGCGATTCACCACGCACGTCAGGCCGCCCCCGCCGGCGGACCGCGGTGCGACCGTGACACCCAGGACGTGACCCCTTGAGCCAGCCCACCGACCTCAGCATCAGGAACGCCACCGCCGACGATGCGCCTGCCCTGGGCCGGCTTGGCGCCCTGCTCGTGACGACCCACCACGCGTTCGACCCCGAGCGGTTCATCGCGCCGGGCCCCGGCACGGAGCAGGGCTACGGGCGGGTTCTCGTGTCGCGGACCGGGCGGGGGGGTGGGCCGTGGAGGTCGCGAACCAGAGGGTCGACGTCCCGGAGGCCGAGCGTGGGGACTTCGGGTTCCCCTGCTTCCCGCTCGCGAAGGAACGGGGAGCCGCACCGCCGAAGATCGCGGCCGAGATCGCCGCGAAGGTGGTCCCGGGCGGCCGCATCGAACGAGCCGTCGCCGCCGGCCCCTACGTGAACCTCTTCGCCGACCGCGCGCGGCTCGTCGCCGAGACGCTCGCGGCCGTCGCGACGGCGGGCGGCGCGTACGGAGGATCGACGACCGGAGCGGGCAAGACGGTCGTCATCGACTTCTCGGCCCCGAACGTCGCGAAGCCCCTCGCGTTCCACCACCTCCGCTCGACGATGATCGGGAACGCCCTCGCGCACGTCTACCGCGCGAACGGATGGCGGGTCGTCGGGATCA
>CAYNNS010000068.1:0-13227 GCA_964398345.1 uncultured Gemmatimonas sp.
CCTATAACGGCGAGGTCTACAACCACGCAACGTTTCGCGCCCCGCTCGAAGCGAAAGGGTACCGCTATCGTTCCCAGACCGACACCGAAAGCCTGCTCTTTCTCTATGAGGAGCACGGCCCCGAGCTGCTGCATCAGTTGCGCGGGATGTTCGCGTTCGCGCTCTGGGATACCAAACGCAATCAGCTCTTTCTCGCGCGCGACCGCTTCGGGATCAAGCCGCTCTACTACACCGTCGCCGGCGGACAGCTCGTCTGGGCCTCGGAGATTAAGGCATTGCTGCAGCACCACGGCGTCGTGCCTGAGCTCGACGAGAGTGCGCTGGCTCAATACCTCACCTTCGCGTCGGTTCCTCCTCCCGCGACCTTGTTCGTGGGCATCAAGAAGCTGCCGCCCGGTCACTACCTGCTCGCAAAACCCGATGGGACGCTGACCATTCAGCGCTGGTGGTCGCCCGTTGCCACGAACGGCCAGTTCAGCGCCGAATCCCTCTCGTTCGATCTGGCGGCCGAGCGACTCTCGGCGTTGCTGCGCGAAGCGGTGGTGGAGCAGACCATGGCGGACGTTCCACATGGGCTGCTCCTGAGCGGCGGCCTGGACTCTACTCTCGTGCTGGCCTTGCTGACCCGCACGTTGCAGCAACCGGTGCGGACCTTTTCCATCGGGTTTGATGACGACACCGGCTTCGACGAGCGCGAATTCTCCAGGGCCGCGGCACGGCATTATGCCTCCGAGCACCTCGAGCTGGTGCTGCAGCCCGAAGAGGTCATTACCAGCGTGCCGGAGCTGGTCTACGCGCAGGACGAGCCGCTCTCGGACTGGGTCTGCCTTCCCCTCAAGGCGCTGACCCGCGCGGTGCGCGGCGCCGGCGTCATCGTAGTCCAGGTCGGCGAAGGCAGCGACGAGCTCTTTACCGGCTATCCGCGCTATGTGCGCTACTCCAAGGTCTATCGCCGGCTTTGGCGCTCCTACGCGAGGCTGCCCCGCGCCCTGCGGGTCGCGGGCAAACTGGGAGCGAGCACCACCATTGGCTGGATCGACCGGCTCCGCGAAGTGGAGGACCTCTTCGATCGCGCGGCGCGGGAAGAGCCGATCTTTGTGAGCGGAGCGGTGGTGAACTGGGATCTCGAGAAGAGCTCGCTCTTGAGCCCCGCCTTGCAACACCGTCTCGGCGACCGCGCGCGCAGCGCGCCGATCGCGCGACAGCTGTTCGAGGAGTATCGACGCCTGGCGCCCCGGCCCGACATCCTCTCCGCGATGGCCTATCAGGATCTCGCCATCCGGCTGCCGGAGCTGCTGCTGATGCGAGTCGACAAGATGACCATGCTGAACTCGGTCGAGGCGCGCGTTCCCTATCTCGACCATCGGATCGTCGAGCTCGCCTTCGCGCTGCCGCCCGCGTTCAAGACCGGGGGGGGCACCTCCAAGCGAATCCTCAAGCATCTGGCGGAGCAATTTGTCCCGCGCGAGTTCATCTATCGCAAGAAGCGCGGATTCGATGTGCCGCTCTCGCGCTGGCTCCGCTCCGAGCCCCTCAAGAGCTGGAGCCAGGACACCGTGTTCAGGTCGCGTCTCCACCGTCGCGACGTGTTAAACCGGGAGGCAATTGAGCGGCTTTTCTCCCGGCATCAGAGCGGAGCCATCGACGGCGGCTTCCGCATCTGGAATCTCGTGAACCTCTGCGCCTGGTACGACCACTGGGTGGACCCCGCATGAGGGGTCGGGCGGTTCTTTCGCTTCCGCTGCTCGTCGTTCACAAGGTTATCCAGCGTTTCCGCTTTGCTCTCGACGAACGCCTCGGCTACGCGCATGCGGCCCGCAACGCACAGGCAACGATGCGCGCCGTGCTGGGACCCCGCACCCTGTCCACCTGGCTCGCCCGCCCCGGCGCTGGCCGTTTCTGGCTTTCCAACTCCGCAGCGCGGCGCTGGGCTCGCGCCTCGTGCACGGCCGAAGATCTCAGGTGGGCCGAAGCCATCGTTGCGGGTCGCTATGATCTACTTGGCGAGACCGGTGCCACTCTCGGCAATCCACCGGCCTGGCACCGCGACCTCTACACTGGCCGGGAGTGGCCGCGGGCCCCGGCCTCGTCCATTCCGCTGGCCCGCAACGATGGCGGCGACATCCGTACAATCTGGGAGCTGTCGCGCTGCTACCATTTCGTTCCGCTGGCGAAGGCCTGGTGGAAGACCGGCGATCCCCGCTTCTGCAACACCTTTCGCGACCACGTCGTTTCCTGGCTGGATCAGAATCCCACGGGATTCGGCGCCAATTGGCGGTCTCCGATGGACGCGGCCATTCGCTCCGCCAATTGGACCCTGGCAGTGCTGCTCTTCGCCGAGGCCGAACCGCTGGCAGCGAGTTTCTGGATCCGCCTGCTGGCCAACCTTCGCGAGACCGCTCGCTTCGTCGCCAGGCATCTCGAGTGGCATCCGGTCTATCGCGGGAACCATTACGTGTCGAACGCCGTCGGTCTGGTCTACGTCGGTGCGTTGTTTCGGGATGATGCTGAAGGGGCCGCGTGGCTTCGGAAGGGTACCGCCATCCTGCGCCGGGAAATGACCTATCAGGTGAGCGGCGATGGCGTGAACCGTGAGGCCTCGCTCGGCTACCATCGCCTTGTCACGGAGTTGTTCACCTTTGCCGGTGAGATCTGCGAGCGGAGCCTCCCCGGCGCGCTGCCTGCCGCGTACTGGGATCGGCTGCGCGCGATGTATGGCTTCATCGTCGCGTACCTTGACGGCGGGAGCCGCGCCCCGTTGCTCGGTGACGCCGACGATGGGCGCCTGCATCAGTTGTCCGCGGCCGCGGCGACCCGGCCTGTCGAACACCTCCTGGGATTGCGCGCGCGCTACGCCCCGGAGGGTCCGGCGCGTTCGCGGGCCTTTCCGCAGGGCGGGTTCTATGTGCTACGCTCCCCTCGGGGCCGTTGTGTGGTCCGGTGTGGCGGGTTAGGCATGCACGGCGCGGGGACCCACGACCACAACGATCAGCTTTCCTTCGAGCTCAGCGTCGACGGAGTCCCCCTCATCACCGACAGCGGCACCTATGCGTATACCCGGAGCCTCCGGGAACGCTACGCCTTTCGGAGCACGGCGGCGCACAACGCTGTCCAGTTGGGCGGCGAGGAACAGAATCCGATTCGGGAAGATCGTCCGTGGCGCGTGCTCGCCGATCGAACCCGCTCGCGTTGCGCGGAATGGAACGAGAGTGCCGGGGGGACCCGCTTTTCCGGAGTACATAGCGGGTTCTCCCGGCGTCCCTCGCGAGCGGTCTGTCGTCGCCTGATCCTGGTGGAGCACGCACCGGAACGTTGGCTGGTCCAGGATCGCGTGGAAGGGCAGGGGGCCGAACGCCTGGTGTGGCGCGCCCACTTCGCCCCGGGCGAGCTCAGCGTCGCGGCCTGCGCCCCCTCAGCGTGGCGCCTCGAGCACAGCGCGTTGCCTGGCTCGACCCTGATCATAGAGGTGAGCGCGCGGCTCGAGCTCGCCCTCAAGCACTCCCGACTGAGTGAGCGCTATGGACAGTGGGTAAGTCGTCCGATGCTGGAATTGGGAGGAAGCGTGGAGCTACCGATTCAGATCAGCTTGAAGCTTTTCCCCGCCCAGGCTCCGTTCGATCCAGGACACCTGTGAGTCGACCGCCCGGCGGAGCCCGAACCGCTCCACCGCGGCGCGGCGTGCCTGCGCTGCCAGACGGGCTCGCCGTTCCGGCCCAATGAGCAGCTGTCGTAGTTCCAGGGCCAGGGCCTGCACATCTCCCCGCTCAACCAGCAGGCCACTGCTGCCGTCCTCGATGATCTCCGGAATGCCGCCAACGCGCGAAGCGACAACCGCGCAGCCACTCGCCATCGCCTCCGCGATCGTCAGTCCGAACGCCTCTTCCCAGAGGCAGGGGTGGGCATAGATCGCCGAGTCCCGCAGGACCGCGTCCACGTCGTCGCGCAGTCCCAGGAACTCGGTTCGCTCCGCGATGTCGAGCGAACCGGCCAGCGCGGTGAGTCGTGGAAGCTCCGGGCCGTCGCCGACGATTACCAGTCGCCAGGGGAGTTCCCGGACCAGAGCGCAGGCCTTGAGCAGCACCGCGATCCCTTTCTCCGGGATCAGGTTCGCTACCGCGACAATCCGCTCGGGGTCGGGACGGGCACCCGCCGGAGGTACAAACCGGTTGGTGTCCACCCCGTTGTAGAAGACTTCGCCCGCCGCTCCGTTCCGATGAAAGCGCTGCAGATCCCGTTGGAGCACGTAGTTGGAGCAGGCCCCCAGGAACTTGACCCTCGAGAACACCAACGGGTCTATCGTACGCCAGATCCAGCGACGTGGGCGCTGCCCCGGCACCTGACCCGAGATCGCATCGAAGAAGCAGATCGGAAGCGGCCAGGCCAGATATGCGGCATAGGCGAGCCGGCTCTGCGGCACCACCAGATTCGTATAGATCAGATCATAGGAGCGGCGCAGCTCGCGGCCCCACCGGAACGGATGGCGCTCCAACTCTTGGTACGGCGTCCAGCCGACCCCTAAATCCCGGAGTGTCTGCTGGACCGTCGGATGCACCGGGCGGCCGCAGAAGAGCTGCAGCGCGTGCCCCCGCCGCCGCGCTTCCGCCGCGAATTCCATCACCCATTGTTCCAGCGAGCCCAGCTTCCGAGGCGCCAGATAGACGATCGCGGCGATCCGCACGCGATTAGCGGCTCCGCTCGCGTTCCATGGCCGCGAAGTGCCGCCGGATCTCGTCGAGCCGGGCCTGCCAGCTTTCACTCGCCATCCGCCGGCTGCGCTCGGCGCGGGTTTCCGGTGACGCAAGGGCGCTGTCGATCGCACGAATCGTTGCCTCGAGTCCATCCGCGACGTAACAGATCCCCAGCCGTTCGACCTCGGGGATCGGCGTCGACACGACCGGAACGCCGGCCGCCAGGTACTCGCGGATCTTCAGCGGATTGGAGTTGAGCGTCAGCTCGTTGATCCGGAACGGATTGAGAGCCACGTCGAACGCCTTGCAATATCCTGGCAGCTCGGCGTACGGCTTGCGGCCCAGCAGATGCACGTTGGGAATCAGCTCGAGCTGCGACACATCCGTGGTCGCCCTGCCGAGAAGGACCACCGAGCCCGAGGAGTACTGCTTGGCGATTCCCGCCAGCAGCTCGAGGTTTATCCAGTCCGCGATCAGCCCGAAGAAGCCGATGATGGGATGGGGCAGGCCCACGATGTCGACAGGCACCACCGTGAGAGCGTCGAGCGCCTGCTGATAATGCGGAACGTCCACGCCATGCCGCACCAGCACGGTCTTCGGATTGATGCTGCCCTTGCTTTGGAGCAGCAGCTCCGAGGTCACGATCGCCAGGTCGGCCCGCGTGAGCAGCAGTCGCTCGAAGTCTTCCATCGCCGCTCGTGAAACGCCGCTGAAGGCCGCCATCTCGTCCACGCAGTGATAGACCAGCCGTTCTTCACCCAGCGTGCCGGCCACGACCGCGGCCGGTGGATTGAAGACCCAGTTGATCGCCCGGCGGAACCCCAGCTTCCGCATCGCGCGTCGCACTTGATACCGGAGCAGGTGGCGATTGGCCATCCGGAGCGCCGGGCTCTGGTAGGCCGGGATCGCCAGCGGGCTCATTACGAAGAGGTTGGGCTCGGGATTGCTGATCGGGCGGGTCGCGGCGAGCAGTTTCTTCCAGGCCCGCTCGAAGTCGTAGCGCGAGACCGTCGGCGTGCGGTACCCGATCGAATTGACCCACAGGATGCGGTTGTCCTTCGCCAGGAGCCGCATCAGGTGCGTCTTCGAGAGCGGGTCGCCGGTCCAGTCGTTACTGAAACAGACGATGTCCCGCCCCCGCAGAGCCTCGCCGTTCGCGCCGCTCATGATCGGTGCCGCCGCAGCCAGAGATCGAGCACGATGAGCCGCCAGAGCTGCGTGTTATGATCACGCCGCTGGCTGCGATGCTCGGCCAGCAGCCGGCTCACTGCCCGCTCGTCGCAGAAGGCGTAGATCGGGGAGGCGGGATCGCTGAGCCGGTCCAGCCGGTGCTTGAGCGGCCCCAGCAACCAGCCCGCGATCGGCACCCCGAACCCCTGCTTGGGTTTCGTCAGCACCGCCGCGGGAACCAGGTCCTTTACCGCCTCTCGGAAGACCCACTTGCTGGAGCCGTTCTGGAACTTGAACGAGCCCGGCAGCGACAGCGCGAACTCCGCCAGCTCGTGGTCGAGCAACGGCACCCGGGCCTCCAGTGACACCTTCATGCTCATCCGGTCGACCTTGGTCAGGATGTCGCCCGGCAGGTAGCTCAGCACGTCGACCAGGGTGAGCTGCGAGCCCAGGTCGCGTCCTTCCGTGCGCGCAAAGGCGTCGCGCAAGAGCGCCTCCAGCTCCGCGTTGGCTCCCGCCACCTCCGGTCGCACTACTCCGCCTTCCGCGGGCAGCGCCGGAAGTCCAACCGTGCTCGCGTAGCGCCCTTGCGTGCTGCGCGAGAGGTTGAGCAGGAAGCCCCGGCCGTAGACGCCATGAGGCAGCTGGCGCGCCAATGCCCCCACCATCCGCCGGATGGCGGGGGCTCTGAGGCCGAGCCGCTGCACTTCCTGGTATCTCGTGTAGCCCCCGAACATCTCGTCGCCGCCGTCGCCGGAGAGCGCCACGGTTACCCGCTCCCTGGCCAGCCTGGACACCAGCCAGGTCGGGAGCGCCGAAGCGTCCGCGAAAGGCTCGTCGAACCAGAGTAGCAGATCGTCCAGCAGCGTATCCACGTCGGGGTGCAGGATCCGCTCGACGTGGTCGGTTCCGATCGCCTTCGCGACCAGCGCGGCGTCGGGCGCTTCGTTGAACCCGGGATCGTCGAACCCGATCGAGAAGGTTTGAACCCTCCGGTCCATCAGCCGGGCCATCTGCGCGACCACGGCCGAGGAATCCACTCCTCCCGAAAGAAATGCTCCCAGGGGAACATCGGATTCCAGATGACAGGCGACCGAGTCCTCCAGCAGTCTGCGGACTTCGCGAACGGCTTCTTCGCGCTCGATCCCGCGGGCTTCCGCGACGACCGGCGACCACCACTGCCACTCCTTGACACCCTCACCTGCGGTCCAGCTGAGCGCATGTCCGGGCGCGAGCTTTCGGACTCCCTGCCAGATACAACTCGCGTCCGGGACGTAGCCGAACGAGAGATACTGGAGCACGGCTTGGGCGTCGATCGCGGGCGCAACCCCCGGCAGCGCCTCGAAGCACTTGAGCTCCGAGGCGAAGGCGATGCCGCCCTCCCGCTCCCAGAGGTAGAGCGGTTTGATGCCCAGCCGGTCGCGCGCCAGCAGTAGGCGTTTCCGCTCCCGGTCCCACAGCGCGATCGCGAACATCCCGCGCAGGTGTCCGAGGACCTGGTCGCCCCATTGCTCGTAGCCGTGCACGATGACTTCGGTGTCGGCGCGCGTTCGGAATTGGTGGCCTTCCCGCACCAGCTCGGCCCGCAGCACGCGGTGGTTGTAGATCTCGCCGTTGAAAACCACCTGAATCCGACCGTCTTCATTCGCGATCGGCTGCTGCCCGCTGACGAGGTCGATGATGCTGAGCCGCCGCATTCCCAGCGCGACGCTGTCGCCCGCGAAATACCCCTCTCCGTCCGGCCCGCGATGTTGAATAGCCCCGCACATGGCACACGCGTGGTTGCCGCGCTGGGTTGGAGTAAACGGGGCAGTGCGGGTGGAACCGGGGTTCCCGAATATCGTCCACCCTGAAAGGCCTATTCGGGGTGTCGTTGCCTGTTGCTGATCCCGCGTTGGGTTCAGCGCGATCGTCGTGCAGATGATAGCAAGGAAAAGGTACATATGTGGGAGGAATTCCATGCTGGCGAAGATACTTGCCTGCAGAAACGCGATCAGCCCAAACAACATGGTCTGGAGACTTCTGGCCGTGTCGGGATCCGACCCTTTGAGGCGGGATACCGCCTTGAAGCCGGCGATGAAGGTCGAGAACACAACCCCGAGAAACAGCAGCAGTCCTGGAATCCCGTCCTCCGCCGCCGCGTGAAAGTAGGTACTGTGAGGATCGCGGCGATGCACGACGAAACCGGGAAACCGTCCGGTTAGCGCGTACTTGAAATGTATATCTGGGTAGTTACCCGGGCCGATCCCCAGGACCGGATGGTCCATGATAATGGCCCGCGAAACGCGCCAGATGTCGTAGCGCTGTTTGGCGGATCCGTACGGATCCGCTTCGCCGATGGTCTCCTCGCTCATGACATTCTTGAGGCCCCCCATTCGGTCCCAGACCGATTGCGGCGCGAGCTGGGAGATTCCCGCGACTACCATCAGGATCACGAGGATCGATCCGATCCGCTTCCGGTACTGAAACAGGACGAGGGTCCCGAACGTGAACAACGCTAGAATGCCGCCGCGCGATTCGGTGATCACAATGCACAGCGGCAACACGATCGTCCCCGCCAACGCGCAATACTTAGCCCAGCGCTGCTTTTCGGATTGCAGCAGCGCGACCGACATCGCCAGGAGTGGCAACGTCAAAGTCGCGTAGTCGTTCGGGTTGCTGAAGATGACATTCCAGGCGTAGCGGCCCTGAATCTGAATCCCGTTGAGAAAATTGAACAGGATGCCTCGAACGGGATAGAATGCATAGATCCCCAGGAACGCGATAATCATCAAGCGGAGCTGTTGTTTTGTCTGGGCCAGGTTCAGCGCCAGCAGAAAGATCAGCCAGACCTTGACGTAGCCCCAGATCATTGTCTTGGCGAGATCGGGAAACTCCGCGACCGAGTAGCCGATTGCGGCCCAGACCACGAACGCCCCGAACCAGATCAATGGAGCAGGAAAACGGAGCCGTTCTCGCTGCAGGCCAATTCCGATCAGGCCTAACACGATAGCGGGCGCCCCCAAGGAGGCCTTGAAGCTGTGGATCACCCATAGGTAGATCACGAACGCTGCCCCCGCCAGCGTCAGGGACGAGCGACGGAGCGCCTGACTCGGGGCAATCCCCACCCGCCGTCTCGGAAGCGGGAGCGTGGAGACGACCGCGTTCTCCGCGGTGGGACGCCGAGGTGATCTCATTGCTGCATCAATCCTGCAATTTCGGGACCGCCCCCCCGATCAACCAGCTCCACAAAGCACTTGGACTCCAAAAGCGGCGGCACTGAGTTTGCCTGTTTGGCCCAGGAGAGTAAAATAAGCCCGGATTACTAACCTTTACTTCCCGTGACCGAAACGCTGCGAAGAAAGCTTCGGGAATCAGGCCTGCGGCTGATCCGGGGGACCGGAGGTTTGACCGTTGCCAGCCGGAGTCGCTGGCGGGCTCGTCGTCTGCTCATCCTGTGTTACCACGGCTTCTCGCTGTATGACGAGCACGTTTGGAATCCCCAGATCTACGTCACCTCGGGCCACTTCGAGGCGCGGCTCCGTTTGCTCGCGAGTCGGGGGTATCAGGTCGTCTCCTTGAGGGAGGGGTTGGCGCGACTCGCTGATGGAAGTCTTCCGCCCAGATCGGTTGCCATCACAATCGATGACGGTACCTACGATTTCTATGCCGTTGCCTTGCCCATTCTGCAGCGCTGGAATGTTCCCGCCACCCTCTTTGTTGCAACGTACCACGTTTTCGATCAGCGGCCGGTCTTTGACGTTGCGCTCAGCTATTTGGTTTGGAAGGCCCTGACGCCCGAGCCCTTCGAGCTCGAATACCTGAGCGACACGCGACAGGACAGCGTGCTGGTGACCGAATCGAATTATGCCTCGGTCGTAGCTGAGGTGCGGGATCTCTCCCGTCGTGAGCGGTGGTCGGTGGAACGCAAATACCAGTGGCTGGAGCAACTGACGGACCGTCGCCGCGTCGACTGGGCCGGATTCCGGAAACGCAGATTGCTCGCGCTGATGCGACCAGAAGAGCTGGCCGACCTCCCTCGGAGAGGAATTGATGTGCAGTTGCACACCCATCGCCACCGGGTACCGGAAGACCGGGAGCTCTTCCTGCGAGAGATCCGCGACAATCGTCGCGCCCTCGTCGAGTGCGGCATCGCCGAGCCGGGGCTGAACCACTTCTGTTATCCGAGCGGCGTCCATCGTCGCCAGTTTCTGCCCTGGCTGGCCGAAGCGGGTATACAGGCCGCCGTGACCGGCTCCGCGGGACTGGTTTCCCCTCAGACCCATCCCTTTCTGCTGCCGCGGTTCGTCGATACGCTGCTGACGTCGGACATGGAATTCGAAGGTTGGACTTCGGGCTTGCGACATTTCCTCAGGCGCCCGATCCGCGCCTTTGCGGTAGATCCTTGAGGACGGACGATCACGATTACTTCAGTCCGTTCCTGACTCCAGAGCCCGATCCGGGACGCTTCGCCCCCGGGCTCCCGGTTCTCGACATCGGGTGCGGCTCGGGCCGCCAGCTTTCGCGCCTGCGCGACGCGGGCGTGCGCGGTGTTGGCCTTGAGCTCTCACCGCCGGCGGCCCGGGAATGCCGGCGTGCGGGCCATCAGGTCGTCATCGCGCGGGCCGAGCAGCTGCCGATACGCTCGGGGGCCTGTGGCGGCGTCCTGAGCAAAGTGGTCCTGCCGTACACGGACGAGCGTCGCGTGGTTCGGGAGATAGCGCGGGTGCTCCGCCCCGGAGGAGTCGCCCTCCTCATTATGCACGGGTTAGGATACTCGCTGCTCTATCTGCTCCGACCTGTCGGATGGCGTCACGCGCTGTACGCGATACGCACCATCGTCAATACCCTCGTCTATCGCCTGTCAGGGCACCGGCTGCCAGGATTCATCGGAGACACGATCTACCAGTCGGCGTCGCGCATGCGCCGCTATTATCGGGAAGTCGGTCTGGTTCAGACTGAGGAAACCTGTACGCAGCCCTTCGTGCGGCATCCCGTGTTCTTCGAACACGTGGTGCGGGTTCAGCCGGCCCGCCTGGATGGTTGAACGAGGTCCCGCAGCCCGATGACCAGTCGCCGCAACGGCAGCAGGCCGATCTTCCGTTTGATGGACTGCCGAAGCGCTGCGCTCCCGGGGACTTCCCCGCAGAGCTTCAGCAGGAGCTGAAACGCTTCCCGGTCCGCCAGGTCCCAGGCGTTGCGCACATCATCCGCGAGCGCTTCGAGGAGCTGTGCCTCATGGACCGGCATCAGCTCGCCACGCCCTCTCAGGCGATCCCGACAATCCAGCCTCGCTTGCCAGCCCGCCTGGATCATGCCTGGAAGCGCCTTCGAGACCTGGCCACCGTGAATTCGATAGCGGCAGGTAACCAGCTCGGAACCCAGAATGCGGAAACGCTCCAGGATCCGGAGCCACAGGTCGTAGTCCTCCACCAGCCTAAATTTCGCCCGGTACCCACCCACTTCGAAGAATTTCGCTCGGTCCACGATAGCCGACGAATGGGCGATCGGGTTGTCATGCAGCATGTGGGGCAGGTCACATTGGTAACCGCCTTTGTAGCCGAACGCAGTGGGAATGTCTCCGTTCGGCCCGAACCGCTGAATCCGGCCGAATGCGACGGCCGCAGACGGATTGCCGCGCAGCAGTTCCAGTAATACCTCGCAGTGCCGCGGCAGCCAGCAGTCGTCGGCATCGAGAAATGCAACGTAGGGGGTGGTGGAGTTTGTGACTCCGAGGTTCCGCGCGTATGCACCACCCAGGCGACCTCCTGTGGACAAGACACGCGCGCCGGCCCCAGTGGCAAGTTCCACCGTATCGTCCTGAGAGCCGTCGTCGACCACGAGAACCTCGGCGGGCGGCACGGTCTGTGCCTTGACGGAATCCAGGGCTTCCTGAAGGAACGCCGCGGCGTTGTAGGCAGGTATGACGGCGGTTACAATGCTCATAACTCCAAATTAAGCAGGCAGATGGCTCATCCCGAGGCAACCGGCAGCCTGGCTACCGCTCCCCCCAGCGCGGAGCCTGTGCGCGCCTGGTCCAGCCTCGCCGAAGCCGCCCGGGAAGTCTGGGAAAGCCGCGAACTGCTCTACCAGCTTACCCTCCGCGACATCCGCATCCGCTATAAGCAGGCGGTCATGGGATTCGGCTGGGCGATTCTCATGCCGATCATGATCGTCGGCGCCGGGCTCATCGTCCGCCTGGTCCTGACCACGACCGGCGTGACTGGCACCGGCGGGTTGGCGGGGACCGCCGCCAAAGGAATCTGCTGGTCGTTCTTTTCCGGCGCCATCGGCTTCGGCACCGCGAGCCTGGTCGCGAACGTGAACCTGGTCTCCAAGATCTACTTCCCGCGCGAAGTGCTGCCGCTCGCAGCGATCGCCGCCCAAGGCTTCGACACCGTCATCGCCAGCATCGCGCTCGCCATCGCGCTCCCGTTCCTCGGCATGGTGGTGAGCCCGGCGCTCCTGTGGATCCCGGTGCTGGCCCTCATGCTCGTCACGTTCACCGCGGCCGCGGCGCTCTTTCTGAGCTGCGCCAACCTCTTTCTCCGCGACGTGAAGTACATCGTGCAGCTGCTGCTTACCTTCGGGATTTTCTTCACGCCTGTGCTGATCGAACCGGCGATGCTCGGGCCCCTGGGCGCCAAGCTCTGCCTGCTGAACCCGCTCGCGCCGATGCTCGAGGGCGTGCGGCTCGCGCTCGCCGGACACAACCTGCTGCAGCCGCTCGTCGAAGTAACCTCGAAGGGCCTCAGCGTCGTCGCCTGGCAGCCGTGGTATCTCCTCTACGCGGCGGGATGGGCCTTCGGAGGGCTCGCCGTCGCGCTGCTGATCTTCCACCGGCTCGAATTCACCTTCGCCGAGTACCTCTGAGCGTGGCCCCGGGTACTCCCAGCGTCCGTTTTGAAGGCGTCTGGAAGAAGTTTCGCCGCGGCCAGCTCCACGACAGCTTGCGCGATCTGCTTCCTGCGCTGAGTAACCGGTTGCTGCGGGGCAACACACCGCGCGTCGGTGAGTTCTGGGAGGTGCGCGAGGTGTCCTTCGGGGTGGCACCGGGGGAAGTGCTCGGCATCATCGGTGGCAACGGGGCGGGGAAATCCACGGCGCTCAAGATCCTGACCCGGATCCTGCGGCCGAGCGCGGGAACCGCCTCCGTCGAAGGCCGGATCGGGGCGCTGATCGAGCTGTCGGCGGGATTTCACCAGGACCTGACCGGCCGCGAGAATGTGTTCCTCCAAGGCTCCATCATGGGCATGCCCGTTGCCCTGATCCGCAGGAAATTTGACGCGATCGTCGCTTTCGCCGGCATCCCCGAGTTCAGCGACCCCCCCGTAAAGCGCTACTCGAGCGGCATGAACACGCGGCCCGGCTCCGGGCGCGCGGGCCCACC
>CAYNNS010000069.1:0-12924 GCA_964398345.1 uncultured Gemmatimonas sp.
AACTGCAACGAGGTCCAACCTACGCATTGTGGCCTGTTCCGGACCGGAGACTTTGAGACGCGCCTTACCCCAACATTCTTGGCCAGCACCACCGGATTCGTCCAACTCGGAGCTGGACGGGGGTTCACATGCGGCCGCACCAGTTCGGGAATGGTCTACTGCTGGGGTTCCAACGCCTACGGGCGAATCGGCGTCGGTACTCTGACGGGAGGCCCGTTTCCGACGCCGATCGGCGTAGGTGGCATACCGTAGAGCCCGGTCGTCAGGGCCCTTGTTGCGAAAACAAAGCCCGATACCTGTAGAGATAGATGACGAACGAGTAGACGGTCAGCACCAGCGCGATGGCGAGGGTCACCGCGACGAAGCCGCCATGGAACTGGTTCCACCACAGCGCGGCGCGCTCCTTTTCCCAACCCATCGGCTTGATCGCGTCCCGGAACGCGAACCAGGCGATAGTGCCGCCGATGAAGATGGCCTGGAACACGGTCTTGAGCTTGCCCGGCCCCTGCGCCGAGATGACGACGCCGCGCCGCGCGGCCCAGATGCGGAACCCCGTCATGGCGAGCTCACGCCCGAGGAGCAACAGACAGACCCAGAGTGGGATGCTGCCCCAGAGCGGGATGTCGTAGAGATCCTGGCGCTGCCGCGAGATCCACCAGATGGGCGCCAGGGTCGCGAGGAGCAACAGCTTGTCGGCGATGGGATCGAGCTTCGTGCCCAGGTCACTCACCGCGTTGTAGCGGCGCGCCAGCCGGCCATCGAGAATGTCGGTGACCGAAGCCGCGATGAAGATCACCAGGCAGAGGATCTTGGGCCAGTAGCCCGCGATGAGGGGTAGCGCCGCGATAACCGGGGTAATCGCGATCCGCGCCACCGTCAGGATGTTCGGAATGGTCCACTTCATGGCAGCCATCAGCCCAGCGTTTTCAGGACCAGCTTGGAGATCGCCCGGAGGGTATCGAACACGCCCTCGCCGCGCAACGCGACAGCTTCGAAGTGCGCCACATGCTCGATCCAGCTCCCGTCGAGCTCCTGCACCAGCATCTCCCCGGAGCGGCTCGGATCGGGCACCGGACGCTGGCGCGCAGGGTCCATCACGGGCCAGCCGGGGTTCAGCGCTTCCTGCAGCTGCGCCAGGGGAGCAGCGTTGGGCAGATCGCGCTTGTTGTATTGAATGACGAAGGGCAGCCGGGTGAGGTCGAGTCCGTGTTGCGACATGTTGTCGTAGAGATTCTGCATGGACTCCAGGTTGGCTTCCATCCGCTCGAGCTGGCTATCGGCCACGAACACCACGCCGTCGACGCCCTTGAGGATCAGCTTTCGCGAGGCGTTGTAGTATACCTGACCCGGTACCGTGTAGAGATGAAAGCGGGTCTTGAAGCCGCGGATGGTCCCCAGGTCGACCGGAAGAAAATCGAAGAAGAGGGTACGCTCGGTTTCGGTCGCGAGCGAGATCATTTTGCCCTTGCTTGCCGGCGCCACTTTTTCGTAGATGTACTCGAGGTTGGTGGTTTTCCCACCGAGCCCCGGGCCATAGTACACCAGCTTGCAGTTGACCTCACGCGACGCGTAGTTGATCAGCGACATCCGCTCGCAGCCTCAGGTGCCGAAGAGTTTGTCGATCTCGTCCTCGGCTTCGCCCATGAAGCCGGTATCCATACCGCGGCCCCGTTCGGGGGCCGCGTCGCGCGAGAACATGGCGGTAAAGACCGCCGTCAACGCCTCTACCACACCCCGCACCCGCAGCTTTACCAGTCCAAGGGTCGTGCGGTTGTCGAAGAGCACGACCAGGATGACCCGGCGCGCCACATCGGCGAGGTACAGCGAGTCTTTCTCTCCCTGGTGAAACAGCGCGCCGAATTCGTTCTCTCCCAGCATCCGGGCGAGCTGATCGTTGGCACTGAAATCGGCGGCCGTGAGCGAAGCAAAGGCGACCGGGTCGAAGCGCGGCGCTTCCCCGACCGTCGCCAGCATCTGTCCGGTGCGATCGACCAACAAGGCCGTGCGCGCATTCGCTTCGCGCAACAGCCCATTCAGCAGCGCCCCGATGCGCTCGGCGTCCTCCTCACGGAACGACCAGCTGGAGGCGCCGCTCACGCCAGCGTGTGCTCCAGCTCCCGGACCACGCGCCGCGCCCGGCGCCGGAGCACGGGATGCCGCTCCCACGTGAGATAATCACGCAGCAGCCGGAGGGTCTCCGCATCCGGTCGACCCACCAAATAGCCGAGCGCAGCGTGCCGGCGCCGGAGCTTGGGGCTGAACAAGGCGGCGCGATGCCGCTCGAGATACCGTTGCGCCAGGACCCAGCCGGCGGCGGAGCCGGCCACACCGGCAAGCGCGAAGCACATCGCTCGCAGCGCTCTCACGGGACCTCCTGCCGCGCTTCCAGGGCGTGGCTCAGGGTCACCCCATCGATGTACTCGAGATCCCCGCCGACCGGCAAACCGCGAGCCAGGCGCGTAACGCGCACGCCGGTGCCCTCCAGCAGCTGGTGAATGTAGGTGGCTGTCGCTTCCCCCTCCAGGGACGGATTGGTCGCCAGGATTACCTCGCGGATGGTGCCCAGGGCGAGGCGCTGCTTGAGCAGGGCCATGCGGAGCTGCTCGGGCCCCACGCCGGTCAGTGGAGAGAGCCGGCCCCCCAACACCAGATAGTGGCCGTGAAACGCGGTGGAGCGCTCCACGACCATCACGGTCGAGGCCTCTTCCACCACGCAGAGGACCGTGTCGTCGCGGCGTGGATCACGACACACCACACACAGCGAGTCTTCGGTGAAATTGCCGCAGGACGGGCAGGCGTGCACCCGGGCCGCCACTGCGGCAAGGGCAGCCGCCAGGCGCTCCGGGCGCTCTCGGGGTTGCTGGAGCAGGTGAAACGTGAGCCGCTGGGCCGTCTTCTGGCCGACTCCCGGAAGCCGGGCGAGCTCGGCCACCAGCTCGTCGATCGCTCCCACCGGCCTCAGAGCGCCGCGAGAGGATTCGGGGAAAGCTTACGCATCTCGGCCTGGACCAGGTCGGCGGCGCGGCGCTGTGCCTCGGCGATCGCGGCCACGATCAGATCGGCGAGCAATTCATGGTCGCGACCCGCGAAGGCCTCGGGATCGATGCTCAGGGAGCGCACCTGACCGCGCCCATCCACCTTGACGCGAACGAGACCCGCCCCGGCCGTCGCCTCGATGCTGCGATCGGCAAGCTCCGATTGCAGCTGTTGCAAGCGACCCTGGACCTGTTGTCCGAGCTGAAACAACTGCTGAAGATCCGCCATGTTACTCAACTATCTCCAAATCTAACTCATTGGCCACGGTATCGAGGGCAGGATCCAGGCGCCGGAGCCGGTCGAGCCGCTCGCTTCGCAAGACTTCCTCGGTCAGCCGCTGGGGAGGTGCGCTCTCCACCGGAGGAGCAGCGAGCCCCACCCGCACCCTGACCCGGGTTCCGAAGCGCGCGCCGATCAGCTCGTCGATTACGGAAAGCTGTCGCTGCAGTCCCTCCACGAGGTGCGCATGCTCGGATGCTGCCGTCAGCTGAATCTGTCCATCCTGCACCATCGCCGGATTCGCGGCCTCGAGTGCCTGAGCCAGCAGGAGGCTGCGCGCGCGAGCCGCGATGACGAGATCAGGCCAGGACTCCATCAGCGACTCGAGAGTGAGGGCGCGAGAGGCGGTTTGGCGGTCAGGCGGTCTGGCGGTCGGGCGGTCGGGCTGCCCACCAGGAGATTCACTCGGTCCGCCTGACCGCCTGACCGCCTGTCCGCCCTGTCGAATTACCTCCTCGAGCTCGATCACGCGATCCATCAGCGTCCAGCGCAACAGCAGGGTTTCGACGATCAGGCGAGAGCTGGCCGAACGCCGAATGGCGGTTTCGGCCTCGGCGAGCAGACCCAGCATCCGGACCAGATCACCCGGCTGCAATTTGCCGCGGGATCGCTCGATGGCGTGACGGAGCGTTTCGGTAAGACCCTCGGGCGCGGCGCCCGACTCTGCCATCAGCACCGCGCGCAGCAAATCGGCCATTCCCGTCATGAACTCAGCGAGATCCGCTCCCGCATTTACGAGGGCGTCGACGAGGGGGAAGATGGCGGCCGTATCCCGCTCCGCGACGGCATGGAGCGCGGCGGCAAACTGCTCGTCGTCGATCAATCCCAGCACCTGACGGACCGAAACGGCGCTGATGGGACCCTCACCGAAGGAAAGGCACTGGTCCAGGACCGAAAGCGCGTCGCGCATGCCACCATCGGCGTATCGGGCGATGAGCGCCAGCGCATCGTCTTCGGCGCCGAGCCCTTCCGCCCGCAACACAGCCTGCAGGCGGGCCCGGATCGCACTGGGGCCGATGCGCCGGAAATCGAAGCGTTGCAACCGGGAAAGCACCGGCGCCGCAGTCGAGGCGATCTTCTGGGGTTCCGTGGTCGCGAAGACGAAGATCACGCCGGGAGGCGGCTCCTCCAGGATCTTGAGGAGAGCGTTCCAGGCCTCCCGGGTCAGCATGTGGGCTTCGTCGATGATATAGACCTTGAAGCGACCCTGCTGCGAAGCGGCGTACATGGCGCGCTCGCGGAGGTCCCGAGCATCGTCGACCCCGCGATTGCTCGCCGCGTCGATCTCGATGACGTCGAGGTTCGCCGAGCCGCTCCAGACCCGTTCGCAGCTCTGGCATTCTCCACAGGGCTCGCCGCCTCGGGCAGGATCGGGGCGCTCGCAATTGAGCGCCATGGCCAGAATCCGGGCGGCGGTTGTCTTCCCGGTGCCGCGCGGGCCGGCCAGCAGGTACCCGTGTCCGACCCTTCCCTTTGCCACCGCACCGCGCAGCGCCGCCGCGACGTGCTCCTGCACCAGCAAATCGGCGAAGCGCTTGGGACGATACTTCCGCGCGAGAGCGATCAAGGTGGGCCGGCGGGTAGAAGGAAAGTGCCCCAGGCTCCCCGAAGCTGCACCGGACATCGCTTAGCGCTGCTACCGGCGAGGTCCTGACGCGGTTCGCGCGCCGGCACCCTTCGGACCTGGGGCAGGAGGAATTTAACGGTGACCGGTGACCGGTGACCAGTGACGGGTACGAGAAGCAGGTTACCGGTTACCGGTCACCGGTTACCGGTCACTGTTCCATCCCCCTCTGCACCCGCTGCATGGCGCGCAGCTCCCAGGTCTCGGCAATGACTCCCCCGAGCAGAAAGACGAAGGCGGAGTAGTACACCCAGATCACGAATACCACGATCGGGCCCACTGCGGTTCCGGCGCTCGCGGACCCCGGGGTGCCGATGCGGGTCAGATAGAGCGCGAACAAACGCTTGGCGAGCTCGAACGCCACCGCGGCGAAGCTGGAAGCCACCAGCGCCGCCTGCCAATGCACGCGCCGGAGCGCCGCATGGCGATACAGCAGAAAGAACAGCGCGACCAGAAACAGGATTCCGAGCACTTCGCCCAGCCACCCCTCGAAGGTCTGAATGACCCCGCCGACGACTCCAGAAAACGCCGACGCCGCCCGCAGAATGGTGTAGCCGGTGGTCACGGCGGTGTTGGCGAGGAAGAGCACCAGCACCATCAATACCATGCCGAGGTCGCGCAGCTTCGACAAGAGGAAGCGCTTGAGCGGATTCAGCTTCTTGGGCCGCACCCAGGCGTCGTAGATGCCGTTGAGGGAAGTCCGGATCCCCGCGAAGAGCCGCGTGCTGAACCAGAGGAAGGCTGGAATGGCAAGCAGCGAGAGCGACCGTCCGGTTTCGGTGAGCTTCGCGAGAATCTGCTCGATGGTGCTGAAGGGATCGGATCCGGGACTCAGATCATGCGGGGGAAAAAAGCGCTCGAACAGGGCACGCGGGTCAATCGGTCCGGTGCCGGCGACGACCTGAAGCAGCTGACCGAGGCCGGCAAAGAGCAACAACGCGAACGGGATGGCCGCGAGCAGCCCCTCGAAGGTGAGAGCGCTCGCGAGAAACGGGATGTTGTTCTCGTCGGCGGCCTGTAAGGTCCGCCAGATGAAGCCGTGAACCGTCCGATACCAGGCCCGACCACGTGCTTCGGTCAGGCGACCGGCTCCTCATCCTCGGCAGCCAGGGCACGCTGGCGCCGAGTCCGTGCGTCAGCCAGCCGGCGCTCGAGCTCCTGGCGCGCCGACGCGGCCGCCGGGCGAGAATTGCCGGCAGGCTTTGAGTTCGATGCTTCGGCGGCCTCTTCTGGCCCGGCTTCTTCGAGCTCGTCGGCGTCGTCCTCGGACTTGGCCAGAGAGCGGTGCACGCCCTCCTCAGGGCTCAAAGCCCCGCGCAGCTCGTCCAGCGCCTCGTCTGCCGCATCCCGCAGCTTGCCGAGCTTGCGGCCGACGATCCGGCGCGTCCGGTCACCTGATTGCGGCGCAAACAGCAGCGCGAGACCGGCTCCCAGCGCTCCTCCCACGAGGAACCACCAGAGCGAGGAGCCACCGCGCTCGATGATGACGGTTCGTTCCCTGGCTCGACGTGACATGCGATCTCCTTTGGCTACTCGCCGGCTTCGGCGTCATCCTGGGCACGGGAGCCGGATTTGTGCAGCTGCTCCCAGCTCAGCGACGGGGCGCGGACGAAGCGCGGGATCAAATCGGCTGTGCCATTCACATTAAGCTGATCGAAGAGGAACCCGAAGGTCCGTTCCAGATCGGCGGCGATGGCGCTCCGAGCCGCTTCGGGCAAATCCCAGCAGTCCCGCTTGAAGGGTCCGATCGCCTTCTTGCGGGACCGGTAGTAGAACTGCTCATTGGTGTCATCGGGTTTGCGCTCCCCCGCAGCGTTGACGTCGAGCCAGCGCAACATGCGCTCGCGCAGCTCCGCGGGCAGCGCCGGGTGATCGAAGATGATGTTCTGGAAATTGGTGGCGAGATGTATCTCGACGGCACCGACGCGCGGAAAATTCCCGAACGCGTCGGGAGGAAGGGTGCTGGCGCCATGCTGCACCGCCCCGCCGAGCCCATAACTGTCGCGGGCGTCACGGGAGAGCGCCGCGAGCGCCGCGAGGTCGAGCTTCACCTTCGCGATCGAACCGTCGGGCAGAACAACTCCACCATGGGAAGTTCCGGTCTGGACCGAGATCTTGCTCAATCCTTCCATCCCGTTGCCGCGGCTCGCGAGGGTCCGATTGTAGCCGGTCATGAAGGCATGCAGCTCTTCGACAGTGCTGTTCTTCATGCCGACTTCGCCGATCTCGCCGCCAACCGACACCGTAGTGCCCCGCGGTTCGATGGAGCGGATAAAGGCGGTGATTTCCGCCGCACGTTCGAAGTTCTCCCGTTGCTGGAGTTCGAGCGTTGGCTGCGCCAGATCGACCAGGGTGGAAGTGTCGAAGTCGATATTGAAGAACCCCGCCCCGGCGTCCTCCGCGAACAGTTTCTTTACCCCGCCGATCTCGGGGTCCGGAGCGGCGGCGAATTTCTTGGCGTTGACCTGGCAGTGGTCGCCCTGGATGAAGAGCGGGAGCGGGTACCCCTCACGCAACGCCGCGGCGATCATCACCGCCACATACTCGGCGGGTCGTTGCTCCGTGTAGGCGATTTCCGAGCGCGCGATCTCGAGAATGATCGCCCCGGCCCGGCGTTGCAGGGCGGCGCGGAAGATTGCCCGGGCCGTGTCGTAGGCCAGCATCCGGACGTTGATGGCAGGAACGGTGAAGCCCCCGCATTCCCTCCGGCCACACGCGAGATAGAGGTCGTGAATTGAGGCCGGCCGCACTGCAGTGGCTTGTCCCAGCTCCCAGAGCAACCGGCGCGCCGCCTGCATGTCCTCCGGAGCTCCGAACACCGCTCGGCGGGCAAGCTGATCCATTGCCGGGGAACGGAGGGCCTCGGCATCGCCGAATCCAGCCAAATCATTCTTCAGGGTCGTCGCCATGTCTGAGGCCCTGCAAGGAAGGGACAGCCAACCGAGAGGGGACCAATCTAGGCAATAACATACTTGACACACCCAGACTGAGATGCGCAAATTAATACCAGAGCCTAATTTAGCGCGTTCCCCTCGCGCGACAATCCGGCCATTTGGCGTCGAGCAGTTCTGTGAAATCCATTTCGGCGAGTACAGGCCGGAGACGGTCTTTGCCATGCTGGTAGGGTACTTCGATGAAAGCGGCACTCACTCGGACTCCAAGGTGATGGGAGTCGGGGGATTTGTCGCGGACTCTCACGCTTGGAAAAAGGTTCGCCAGCACTGGCGGCCTGTCCTCCAGAAATACGGAGTGACGCACTTCCACGCGACCGATCTCGAATCTCGAAAGGGTATCTACTTAGGATGGTCAATTGAGAAGCAGATAGGATTTCAGAAGGAACTAACAGCAGTCATTCGGGACCGTTTGCCTGCATCTCTCGCGTTCGGCGTCTCGCATTGCGTGATTCTCGAAGCCTACGACCGGCTAGTTCCCATTGGCTCAGCGTTGCGCGACGTTCTCGGCTCCCCGTACAACTTCCTCGGCTATCAGTGCATCAGCCGGGTACTGGATTGGGCCGAAACCAATCAGCGCCCCGGACCTATCGAGTTCATCTTCGAGTCGGGTGGCCCCGCAGTCGGCGAACTGACCACCACGTTCTATGCGGTGAAGCCTCTCAAAGACTGTGCAATGGGCGAGTTAGGGTTCGGAGACAAAAAGCGCACCATCGAGCTTCAGGTTGCTGACCTCCACGCCTACGAGGCGTATAAGCACTCCGATAACCGCGAGGTAGAGGGAGTAAAGCGGGATGTACGCAAGTCCCTGAAGGCGATTCTTTCGCCGGGCGGGAACGTTCGAGGTTGGTCGCTCAATCAGGAGAAGCTCGCCGCTTTCGTCCCTGCTGCCGAGAAGCTTTTGGCCGAGTTGGAATCTCCGACTTCGGGACATGAATAACCCGCCGCGTCAGTTCCCGCATCTTCTCGAAGGGGGACTTTTCCCCTTTGGCTCGCGGGCGTTCGTCCCCCTTCGGCGCTTGATCCGGCCTAGGCGTATTCGTCATACGTCCTTTCGTTTCGGTCCCCGCTTGAGTTGGGGCAATCGCTCTGCGTCACGTCGTAGCCAGGTCCGCTCCGATCAGCCCGCGATAGGTCAGGCGCTTGCCCCGCACCGCTTGCAGTATCCGAACAAATCTATCGCTCTCGCTGGCGATCCGGTTGTTGAAGCGGAAAACCTGTTCGTCCAGATACCGGAACACATGGAACGGATCAATCGAGACGTAGGTGCCGCGAATGGTTCGCTTGAGCAGGCTCCAGAAGGACTCCAGCCCGTTAGTGTGAACCTGACCCCGAGCGTACTCCCGAGCGTGGTCTATCACCTCATGGATGTACTCCTGCTTCAGCTTGTCGTAGCTCGCCAGTTCGTCGGTGTAGACGTAGCTGTTGGGCTTGACCGCCTTCCGAATCTCCTTCTCCAGCGCCTTCCGCTTCCGGCTCTTGACCACGGTGGTGCGGACGCGGCTCTGCCCCTTGGCATCCCGGGGACGCTGCAAGAAGCCGAGGACCGCCACCTTGCCAGTGGGGCCACCACGGCGAGTGATGACGCGGGCGCGCTTCTCGGGGTGCATGAACTTGGACTTGCCGCCGAGGAAGGTTTCGTCGATCTCCACGTCCCCCTCGAACCGCTCGAAACCCTCGCTCTGCATCGCGGCCCGGATGCGGCCCAGCATGAACCACGCGGTTTTCTGAGTGACCGCGAGCGCCCGGTGGAGTTCGTAGGAGCTGATCCCGTTCTTGCTGTTGGCGAGCAGCCAGAGCGCGGGCAGCCACTTCTCAAAGCCAAGCGGCGAGTCCTCGAAAATGGTCCCGACCTTGGCGGAGAACTGCTTGCGGCATCCCCGGCACTTCCAGATCCGCCGTGTGGACAAAAAGATGGGCTCCGAGGCGTGGCAGCGGGGGCAGATAACCCCGTCCGGCCAGCGGAGTTCCACGATGAAGGCAAGGGCGTTGTCGGGGTCCGCGAAGAACTTCATCGCATCGCCCAAAGTGGTGGGAGTCATGAGGGGCTTGGTCATGGACCCAAGATACTAGACGCACCCGGGTGTGTCAAGTATGTTATTCCCCCAATCTATGAGGAGCCCGAAACACCGTCAAACTACCAGCCATCCGTGACAATGGATCGTCTCTTTTTCCACATTCGACTATGATGTGTATGTCATGTGGAACGAGGTGATTTCTGCCGACTCCGTTGTGAATAACACGGCTACTAGTTAAATCATTCAATAGCAGTGTCTTACACGACAGGCTCCGAGGTTCCACCCATTTCCACGTGTGGATAAGTGAGCTAATTCACAGGTTTGTGGAGCGCTGCGCAACACCGTTACGGAGCGTTCGAAGCAGAAGTCCCCTGTCCTGCCGATTTCCAGACAATCACTTGCGTCCTCCCACCACGCGTGTGCAGTTCGTGGAGAAGTCTTTTCAACAGCATCCGCTTAGTTTGGGTTCCAACTTTCACTGAGTCCCGGCTTTGGCGAGCGCTACCGCTGCAATTCGCAGAACCAAGATCGTTGCCACTCTCGGTCCGGCGTGGGAGCAACCGGCGCAGATGCGAGGGTTGCTCGACGCCGGAGTCAACGTCGTGCGAATCAACTCGAGCCACGGCACGCCGGAGGTTCGAGCTCGCTGGATCAACGATCTGCACGCGATCCAGCGCGAACGCGCAGCCGCGTTTGCGATCCTGGTCGACCTCCAGGGTCCTCGCATTCGTGTGGGAGATCTTGCCCAGCCGCTGAAGCTCATCGCTGGTCAGATGGTGGTCTTTGCGCCCGAAGGCCAGGCCAGGGAGGCGGAGATTCCCACCACCTATGCCGGGCTCGCGGGGGACGTCGCGCCGGGCAATCGTATCCTGCTCGACGACGGTCTCCTGGCAGTGGAGGTCACCGGAGTCCAGGGTGACCGGGTCACCGGGCGGGTGAAGTACGGCGGCGAGCTCAAGGGTCACAAGGGGATGAACCTCCCGGGTATCGAGGTGAGTGCCCCGGCACTCACCGACAAGGACCGCGAAGATGCGCTCCATGCGGTCGCCCTTGGCATTGACTACATCGGCATGAGTTTCGTTCGCCGGCCCGAAGACCTCGAAGCCATGCGGAAACTCATCCCTCCCCATGTGAAACTGATCGCGAAGATCGAGAAGGACACGGCGCTCCGGCATCTCCCGGCCATCGTGGAGGCAGCGGACGCCATCATGGTGGCCCGTGGCGACCTGGGGGTGGAGCTGGCCTTCGAGCAGGTCCCCCTGGTTCAGAAGCGCATCATTCGCGAGGCGGATCGCCACGGCAAGCCGGTGATTACGGCAACCCAGATGCTGCAGAGCATGATCCGGGCACCGCGTCCGACCCGCGCCGAGGCTTCGGACGTCGCCAATGCGATTCTCGACGGCACCGACGCGGTGATGCTCTCCGCGGAAACCGCCGTGGGGACCTACCCGCTCGAGGCCGTGCTGGCGATGGATCGGATCGCGCGGGAAATCGAGCGCCACCGACAGGATGACGAACGCACCGGCCAGCAGGAGCCGGCCTGGGAAACCTCCGCCGTGCATTTGCGCCAGCCGCACGTCACGACCAATACCGAGGACGCCATCGCGGTCGCGGTATGCGCCGCCGCGGAGCTGTTGCACGTCCCGCTGATCGTCTGCCTGACTCACAGCGGGTTCACCGCCCGGACGGTGGCCTCCTACCGTCCGACTGTCCCGATCCTCGCCGTGACTCCCGAGGTCATGACCTTTCGGCAGCTGGCCCTGGTGTGGGGAGTGATCCCTGCCCTCACCAAGCACCATCCGACCTACGAAGCGATGCTCCCGACGACGCGTGACACGATCCTTCGGCTTGGCCTGGCAGAAACGGGCGACCGGGTCGTGGTCACGGCCGGCGTTCCTTTCGACGTTGCCGGAACCACGAACCTCCTCAAGATCGAAACCGTGTAGCGGTGCGCCTGACGCTGCTCGGGACCGGGACCTCGACGGGCATCCCGCAAGTTGGCTGCGATTGCCCCGTCTGCCGTTCCGACGACCCGCGAGACCGCCGCTCGCGTTGCGCGGCGCTGGTCGAGGCGGACGGGACTACCCTCCTGATCGATACTCCGCCCGAGCTCCGGCTGCAGCTGATCGGAGCCCGGGTCGCACAGATCGACGCAGTCCTCTATACCCACGAGCACGCCGACCATGTGGCCGGCATCGACGATCTCCGCGCGCTCTCCTTGCGCCGACGGGCACCAATTCCCCTGTATGGCGCGGCAGCCACGCTGGAGTATCTCCGGGAGCGCTACCGTTACATCTTCGACGCCGCGCCGCTGCCCCCGGGTACCTCCAAGCCTCGCTTGTCACTCGCGGCCCTGGTGCCCCGCGTCGTCACGCAGATCGGCTCGCTGGAGGTGCTGCCGTTCCGCTTCGAGCATGGCTCGACACCGGTGCTGGGATTCCGGATCGGAGCCCTGGGATACGTGACCGACGTCAAGCGGGTCGTCGAGCCCGAGCTGGCGGCGTTGCGCGGAGTGGCCGTGCTGGTGCTCAATGCGTTGTGGTGGCGTCCCCATCCGACCCACCTCAGTATTCCGGAGGCGATCGAGGTGGCGCGGGCGGTGGGCGCCGAGCGCACGATCCTCACCCATCTTTCCCATGAGACCGGACACGCCGAGCTGGCGGCCCGGCTCCCGGCGGGGATCGAGCCGGGTTATGATGGGCTTACTCTGGAGATTCCATGAAGCTGAGCTATGGGAGAATGTTCAGCGACAAGCTCGACGGCGAGCACGGGCTTCCCCGTGGCCGCCTCGACGACCTGGTCCGACGCTTCCCAGCCATTCTCGGTGAAGTGCGCGCCCGGCGGCGAGAGGGAGAGTACGGTTTCTACGACCTCGGCGAGCAATCCGAAACGATTGCGGCTATCCGGCGCTTTGCGGAGGGCGTAGGCCAGGCCTACGATCATGTCCTCGTGCTCGGCATTGGCGGCTCGGCGCTCGGCACCAAGGCGCTGGTCAACGCGCTCCGGCCGCCCGCAT
>CAYNNS010000070.1:0-12910 GCA_964398345.1 uncultured Gemmatimonas sp.
GGGCTGGGGGTCCAACCCGCCACCAATCAATGCTTTCCGGGCGGAATGGTCAAGATGCGGGGTTCCCGGCTAGCCTTCAGGCCACCTTGGCCCCGGCACGCCGGCTAGCCCGACATTGGCCCGTTGCACCCCCAGATCGTCCACTTCGTCATTGCCCTCGGGCTGGTCGGGGTCGTGCTGCGCTTGGTCTCGTTGGTCGCACGGGCGAGCTGGTTAAGTCCCGCAGCGGCAACGCTGATCCTGATTTCCGCGGGCGCGGCGGTGGCGGCCGCCAAATGCTGGTGGCGGCGGGCCAGGTGGACAGTGCGCGGGTGATCCTGACCGGGCTGGCGCGGCGCTTCCCCCAGAATCCCGCCATCGAGGCGGCGCTCGACAAGCTGCGCTAACGGCTCTCAGACCCGCTGATGATCGGCGCGCCAGTGCTGCACGGCGCGCTTGACGTCGCCGCGGGTCACCAACTCTCCCGCCACCATCCGGTCGAGCAGGTGCGGGACCTCCGCGTCCGATGCGAAGCGCACGCCGATGAGCTGCTCCCGCGAGAGATGCTCGACCTCGCGCGCGCGATCGGGCAGCAGCCGCTCCAGGCGCAGCGTCTCTTCCAGGCGGATCAGGCGATCCTGGACACGGAGCGGCATCCAGCGCGCGAAGATGAGACCGGTCACCAGTGCGATGGCCACGATGGCAACCCAGGCCCGCAGCAGGGTCGGGGTGCCGGCGAAACGTACGAACTCCACGATGGCGTTGGAGAGCAGTACAGGGATGGCGAAGAAATGCCACGGCGCCAGCCAGCGAGCGTGGTTGGCATAGGACTGCACGGGATTGGACATGGGCGACCTCGACGGAAGCGTTACCCGCCCTCGGCGGGTTGACGGGTGGGTCCGTAGCGCCACCTGCAAAGCCAGTAGACCGGAAGCCCGGCCAGCACGAGTGCGGCTCCTCTCGAGGCCGATTTCGGATCCTCGAGAATCGTGTTGGCAATGAGATACCCCGAAAACAGGATGAACACCACGGGGGTGACCGGATAGCCCCAGGTCCGGTAGGGCCGCGCCAGCCCCGGCTCCCGCCGGCGCAGCACGAGAACCGCAGCGCTGGAGAGCGCGTAGAAGAGGAACGAGACGAAGACCATGTAGGTGATCAGCTCATTGTAGGTTCCCAGGAGCACCAGCGCCCCGGACCAGAAACCCTGCACGATCATGGCGGTGTTCGGGGTCGCGCGACCGGGGTGGAGCCGGCCCGCCCAGGCGAAGAAATCGCCGCGCAGCGCCATGGAGTAGGGAATCCGTGGCGCGGTGAAGATCATGCCATGGCTGCAGCCCAGCGTCGAGAGTAACACGGCAATGGCGATGGCGGTGCCGCCAGCCGGCCCCAGAATCACCTGCATCGCGTCGGCCGCCACGGTCGCCGAGGCGGCCGTGGCCTTCTGGCCGAGGACGAAGAGCACCGCCACGCTGACGCCGATATAGAGCAGGCCCACCAGCAGGGTCGAGAGCAGAATCGAGAGCGGCATGTCGCGGCCGGGCCGCTTGAGCTCGCTCCCGACGTAGGTGATCTCGATCCACCCGTCGTACGCGCCCAGAACCAGGATCATCGCCAGGCCGAACGGTCCGATCAGCGAGGGGAGCGACTCCCGCGGCCAGAAGGGGCGGAAGTTGGCGGCGCTGCCGCCCGGCAGCGTCAGGCAGAGCACCACCAGTGCGACGACCGCCGCGATCTTGATGAGGGTGATGATGTCCTGGGTCACCGCGCCGGTCCGCAACCCGAGGCAGTTGAAGAGCGTCAGCAGCAGGATCGCGGCCACCGCCACGAGCTTGATGGCGAGTGCCGAGAGCGGCACGAAGAAGCCGAGGTAGGTGGCGAAGCCTACGCTTACGAAAGCGATCGACGCGGGATTGATGACGACCGCGGCTCCCCAGCCATAGAGCCAGCCCCAGAGCGGTCCAAAGGCGCGCTGCAGGTAGACGTACTGTCCGCCCGCGTTCGGCATCGCCGCACCCAGCTCGGCGACGCAGAGCGCGCCGCAGAGCGAGACCAGCGCGCCCGCCACCCACACGAGCAGGGTGGGAAAGGCGCCGGAGAACGCCGCCGCGATCGACGCCGGGACCAGAAAGATCGACGACCCGATGATCGTGCCGACGTTGATCATCGTGGCGTCGAGCAGGCCCAGCTCGCGGCGGAGCCCGTCGGGACTGGAGGCGGCGGTGCTGACGGTCATGGATGCGCGCAAGCTATCACGCTGCGCGGGGCAGCGCGATGGAGTATCCTATGGCGGCAGAACTTCGCAACCGTGATCCCCACAGGAAACCCATGCGTCTGACTCGAGCAATTCCGCTCGGCGTGCTCGCCCTTCCAGCGGCGCTCGCCGCGCAGGTCACGCCGCCGGCGCGGCAGCCTTTTCCCCGTCCCAACATCCCCGCCACCGCGCCCGCCGACACGCAAGCGCGACCCGACAGCAGCGACCGGATGCGTCCCGGACTCTTCGCGGGACTCCGGCTGCGCAGCCTCGGGCCGGCGGCACCCTCGGGTCGGATCGCGGAGGTGGCGATCCATCCTGCGAACAAGAGCACCTGGTACGTCGCGGTCGCCTCGGGTGGCGTCTGGAAGACCGGCAACGCCGGCACCACCTGGACGCCCCTGTTCGACACGCAGGGGGCCTATGCGATCGGGACGGTGACGGTCGATCCCAATAACCCGCTGGTCGTGTGGGTCGGGACCGGGGAGAACAACAGCCAGCGCAGCGTGGGTTACGGCGACGGCGTCTACAAGTCCACCGACGGGGGCCGCAGCTGGAGCAACCTCGGGCTCAAGGCGTCCAACCACATCGGGAAGATCCTCATCGACCCGCGGAACTCGGCGGTGGTGTACGTCTCCGCGCTCGGTCCGCTGTGGTCGGCGGGCGGCGACCGCGGGGTGTACAAGACCGCCGATGGGGGCAAGACCTGGACCCAGTCGCTCAAGGGGGACGACTGGACCGGGGCGTACGATCTCGCTTTCGATCCGCGCAACCCGGACGTGATCTACGCCACGACCTATCAGCGGGCCCGCCGCCAGTGGGGCTTCATCGACGGCGGGCCGGGCTCCGCGATCTGGAAGAGCAGCGACGCGGGCGTGACGTGGAGCAAGCTCACGCGCGGCCTGCCGACGGAGGAGATGGGCAAGATCGGCCTCGCGGTGAGCCCGGCGAACGGCAACGTGGTCTACGCGATCGTCGAGGCCGCCAATCGCGCGGGCGGTTTTTTCCGCTCGACCGATGCCGGGCAGAACTGGGAGAAGCTCAGTTCGGCTACCGCGAATCCGCCGTTCTACTACCACAAGCTCTACGCCGATCCCAAGGACGTCGACCGGGTCTACTCGATGAACGTGCAGCTGCAGGTGAGCGAGGACGGGGGGCGCACGTTCCGTTCGATCCAGGGCCGCTCGACCCACGTCGACAACCATGCGCTCTGGATCGATCCCGACGACACGGCGCATCTGCTCAACGGGAACGACGGCGGCCTGTACCAGAGCTTCGACCGCGGCGTCACCTGGAGCTTCCTCGCGAACCTGCCGCTGGTGCAGTTCTACAACGTCGATGTGTCCCAGAGCGAAAGCCCCTTCTACCTGATCTGCGGCGGCACCCAGGACAACAACTCGGTGTGCGGGCCTTCGGGAGGCATCAACTCGCACGGCATCGCGAACGCCGACTGGTTCATCACCACCGGAGGCGACGGCTTCACCTCGCGGATCGATCCCGAAGATCCCACCACCGTGTACGCCGAGTCGCAGCACGGCGAGATGGTACGCTTCGACCGCAAGACCGGCGAGCGCATCGGCATCCAGCCCCAGCCCGAGCCGGGCGAGCCGGCGCTGCGCTGGCACTGGGACTCGCCGCTCATCATCAGTCCGCACTCCCACACCCGGCTCTACTTCGGCTCGCAGCGGCTCTGGAAGAGCGACGATCGCGGCGACAGCTGGAAAGCGGTCAGTCCCGACCTCAGCCGCCAGGTCGATCGCAACAAGCTACAGATGATGGGGCGGGTCTGGAGCCTGGACGCGGTCGCGAAGAACACGTCGACGTCGTTCTTCGGGACGATCGTTGCGATTTCCGAGTCACCCACCAAGGAGGGCTTGCTCTACGCGGGGAGCGACGACGGTCTCATTCACGTCACCGAGGACGGCGGCGCCACCTGGCGCAAGGTCGAAAGCTTCGCGGGCGTACCGGAGATGAGCTTCGTGTCCGACGTCGAAGCCTCACGCCACGCCGTGAACACCGTCTATGCCTCGTTCAACAATCACAAGGCCGGCGACTTCAAGCCGTATCTGCTCAAGAGCAGCGACGGCGGCAAGAACTGGGTCTCGATCGCGGGGAATCTTCCGGAGCGTGGCTCGGTCTGGGCCATCGCGGAGGATCACGTCAATCCCGAGCTGCTCTTCGTGGGAACCGAGTTCGGCGCCTACTTCACGCTCGACGGGGGCAAGAAGTGGCTCAAGCTCGCGGGGCTGCCGACGATCCCGGTGCGGGACATCGCGATCCAGCGCAAGGAGAACGATCTCGTGCTGGCGACGTTCGGTCGCGGCGTCTACGTGCTCGACGATTACTCCCCGCTGCGCGACGCGGCCAGGACCGTGGAGCAGCGGATCGCGCTCCTGCCGGTGCCCGATGCGAAACTCTTCGTCGAAGCCAGCCCGCTGGGCGGCGGGCCGCGCGGCGCGCAGGGCGACGCGCTCTACACCGCGCGCAACCCCGCCGGCGGCGCGGTGTTCACCTGGTTCAACCGGACCGAATTGCGCACCCTGCGCGCGCGCCGGCTCGCGGCGGAGAAAGCGACGGCGGCGAAGGGACTGGATGTGCCCTATCCGAGCTGGGACAGCCTGCGCACCGAGCAGAACGAGGAGCCGCCGGCGCTGCTGCTCACCGTGAGCGACGAACAGGGCAACGTGATCCGCCGGCTGACGGGTCCCTCCGGCGCCGGCTTCCAGCGGATCAGCTGGGATTTCCGCTACCCGCCGCCTAACCCGGTGACCACGCTCGCGGCCCCGCCGGCGGCCGGAGAGGGCGACGAGGAGGGCGGCGGGGGATTCGGCGGCGCGCGGGGTCCCCTGGTGCCGCCGGGCACCTACCAGGTGACGCTCAGCATCCGGCAGAACGGCCGGGAGACGGTGGCGGGGACCCAGAGCTTCCACGCGGTGCCGCTGGGCCAGGGGCCGCTCGCCGCGGCGGACCGCGCCAGCGTCACCGCGTTCCTGCGGCAGACCGCGAAGCTTCAGCGCGCCGCGCTCGGCACCAACGCCGCCCTCGGCGAGGCCGAAAGCCGGCTCGGGATGTTGCGCCGGGCCATCGACCTCACCCCGGCGGCACCGGCCACGCTGGCGGAACGCGGCCGCTCGCTCACCGCGAAGCTCCGCGAGTTCAGGGCCGAGCTCTCCGGCGACCCCGTGATCGAGAGCGCCCAGGAGCCGACGCCACCCACACTGCTGGATCGGATTCAGCGGGTGGTGGGAAATACCTGGTCGAATACGCAGGCTCCCACCGCGACCCACCGCCACAACTACGACATCGCCTCACAACAGCTGGGCGCGTTGCTGCCCAGGCTCGGGGCCGCATTCGACGAAATGCGCAAACTGGAGGACGACGCGGAAGCGGCGGGAGCGCCCTGGACCCCGGGAAGACTGCCGGTGTGGAAGCCGTGAGTAGTCGATTAGTCGATTAGTCGATTAGTCGATTAGTGAAAGTGGTGCTTGCCATCCTACTAATCGCCTAATCGACTAATCGACTAATTCCTAGTTTCCCCCTCCCGCCGCGTACACGATCTCCCCACCCACGACCGTGTACAGCGTCTTGGTTTTCAGGATGTCGAGCTCGGGCACCCGCATGATGTCCTGATCGAGAATCGTGAAGTCCGCGAGCTTGCCGACTTCGATCGAACCGCGCGAGGCCTCCTCGAAAGTCGCGAAGGCCGGCCAGATCGTGAACATCTTGAGCGCCTGTTCCCGCGTGGCGCGCTCTTCGGGGTGCCAGGCTTCGCCCGAGCGACCTTGCAGGTCCTTCCGGGCCACCGCGGCATAGAACTCGATCATCGGCTCGCCCCGTTCCACCGGTGCGTCACTGCCACCGGGAACCAACACACCCAGCTTCATGAAACTCTGCCAGGCGTAGGCGCCCTTGAGCCGTTCGAGTCCCAGGCGGGCGGGGGCAAAGTAGAGATCGCTGATGGCGTGCGACGGCTGCATCGAGGCGAGCACGCCGAGCTGCTTGAAGCGCGGAATGTCAGCGGGGTTCACGATCTGGGAATGCTCATCGCGCCAGCGCGGCTCGGCGATCTTGCGCTGCTGGGCGGGCACGGCCTGCATGGCGCGCTCGTAGAAATCGAGCGTCAGCCGGTTGCCGCGATCGCCGATGGAATGGGTCTCCACCTGGATCCCGTTGCGCAGCGCGCCGATCAGCATCGGCTTGAGCGCGACCGTGTCGGTGGTGATGAGCCCGGTGTTCCTGGGGTCGTCGCTGTAGGGCGCGAGCAGCGCCGCGCCGCGGCTGCCGAGCGCGCCATCCATCACCACCTTGATGGTGCGCACCGTCAGTCTGCCGTTGAACTCGCCGATCACCGCGCCCTGTTGCATCAGCCGGTCGGCGTCCGCGCTCGGGCCGGTGATGGTCTTGACGATGCGGATCTTGAGCTTGCCATCCCGGAACAGGCGGCGGATGCGGTCGACTTCCGCCCAGGTGCCGTGCGCGTCCTGGATCTGGGTCCAGCCGAGCTTGAGCTCGCGGTCGACCCCCTTGATGATCTCCTCATCACGCTCCTCTTCGGTGGGCAGGGGCACCAGCCGTCCCACCAGTCCCTGGGCGCGGTCGATCAGCATGCCGCTCGGCTCGCCCTCGGTGTCCTTGTTGATCGCCCCCCCCGCGGGAGCGGCGGTGCTGCGGGTGATGCTGGCGAGCCGGAGCGCGGCGCTGTTGACCACCGAGGCGTGTCCGTCGGCGCGGGTCAGGTAGACCGGATGGTTCGACGCGATACGGTCGAGGTCCTGGCGCGTGGGGAACACCGGCGGCTTCCAGAAGGTCTCGATCCAGCCGCGACCCGTCACCCACTGACCCGGGCGCGCCTGATCGACCCGGGCTTTCACCTTGGCGAGAAAGTCCTCCAGCGTGTTAGTGCCCTCGAGGTTGAGCGTCATCTCCCGCGCGCCCACGCCCGACAGATGCATGTGCGCATCGGTGAGCCCCGGCAGCAGCGTCGCCCCCTTGAGATCGATCACCCTGGTGGCGGGGCCGACCAGCTTGTCGGCGGCGTCGTTCTTGCCCACGAATACGATCTTGTCTCCCTTGACCGCCACGGCGTCGGCGCGGGGGTTCTTGTCATTCGCCGTGTAGACCCGGGCGTTTTTGAAGACCAGGTCCGCCGGACCCGCCTGCCGGTCACCGGCATGGGGCACGAGCAGCAGGACGGCGGGGAGGCCGAGGCGCGGAAGCACGGAAAGCAGTGTCATGAGAGTCGGTCGTGGCGGATTGTCAGTGCCGCGGGGCAAGGTAGCTTATCATCGGAACTTCCAGGTGACAATGCTGGAGTTATGCCCCGCATGCGGCTGGCTTCGCTCACGGTCTCGCTGGTTCTGCTCGCGCCGGCCTGCGGCGAGCGCGGCGGTGGCAGCGTGGACGCCCCCGCGCCTCGGGTTGAATTCAGTCACGACGTCGATTCCCTGCCTTCGTTGCCACCCGGCACCATCGTCGCCCCCCTGTCGCTCGACCTGGGTGGCGCGCTCGCCGCGCTGGAGCGCACCGTGCCGCGCCGCTTCGGCAATATCACCCGGCGGCTGCCGATGCCGGGCTCGAAACGGAAATCCTACGCCTTCGAGGTCGGGCGCGACCCTTTCACGGTGAACATCCGGGGCGACACCGTGGTGCTGGGCGCGGTGATTCACTACAAGGGCCGCGCCTGGTACGACCCGCCGATCGGACCCGACATCAACGGGGAGTGCGGGACCAAGGGCGACCCGCCCCGGGCCCAGCTGGTGGTGCGGGCCATCCCCAGGCTGACCCCCGACTGGAAGCTCCAGGTGCGCACTCGGCTGATTCGGGTCGTTCCGGTCACCGACACCGAGCGCGATCAGTGCAAGGTCTCGTTTCTCAACCTGGACGTGACGCACCGCGTCCTCGACGCGGCGAGCAAGGCGCTGGAAAAGGCCCTGCCCCAAGTCGATCGCAAAATCGGGCGGGTGGACGTGCGCACCCCGCTGACCAAGATCTGGAGCGACCTGCAGAAGCCGATCCGGCTCAAGGACAGCCTCTGGCTGCTGCTCGATCCCCGCGCGGTGAACCTCGGCGACCTGCGCGGATCCAAAGCCGCGGTCGAGGCGGAGATCGGCATCACGGCCTCCCCGCGCATCGTGACCGGCCCCCGGCCGGTGTTTCGCCCCTACGAGCTGCCGCCGCTCGGGGCGCTCCATACCGACCAGGGGTTTTCGCTGCTGATCGAAGGTGCGTTCGACTACGGGGTGATGAGCACCGAGCTCACCAACCGGCTGGCGGGGCAATCGGTACGGGCCGCGGGGGGCGTGCTCGAGGTGCAGCGGGTGACGGTGATCGGGGTGGGGAGCGGACGGCTGGCGCTGGGACTCGACTTCGATGGCACCGCGCGCGGCCGCCTCTGGCTGCTGGGCAAGCCGAGCTACGACGCGGCGAGCGGGTTACTGACGGTGCCCGATCTCGACTTCGACACCCGCAGCGCGGGAATGCTGCTGCAGGGACTGGCCTGGCTCAAGGGAGGAGCGATTCGCGATTTCCTGCGCAGCCAGGCGCGCATCTCGGCCGGCCCGGTGCTCGCGATGGTCCAGGGCCTCGCCGTGAAGCAGCTCAACCGGACGCTCACGCGCGGCGTGCAGCTCACCGCCTCGATCGAGAACTCCGAGCCCGCGGGGATTCTGGTGCGCTCGGGCGGCCTGATCATTCGCGCGCGGGCCACCGGCGCCGCGCGTCTCGACCTGGGACCGGAGATTTTCGCGGGAAAGAACGCGGTGCACTGAGCCGGCCCCCGAGGGGGCCGGCTCAATGCGGGGTTACGGACGGCCGGGAGGCTGGGGGCCGACGCAGCGATTGGCGCGCTGCTCGGGAGTCAGCACCGCATCGATCGCCGCCTGCAGCCGGCGCTCGGCGTCCTGGAGCCGGGCCTTGTACTCGTCGGCCTGATGCAGGATGCGCTCGACTTCGGTCCGCGGAGCCCCCGCCTGTGCCGCCTGACGCGCCTGCTGCACGATCCGCTCGATCGCCGCGATGTCGTCCTTTTCCGCGTCCATGAAGGCCTGCTGCAGCGACCGGATCTGCCGGACCTGGTCATCGCTCAGCTTGGGTGGCCCCGACGGCCCGCAGGGCTTGGGACGGTGGGCTTCGATCCAGGCGCGCTGCTCCGGCGTATAGACCTGCCAGATCGCGGCCTGGAGGGTGGCGAAGGCAGCCGCCAGCCGCGCCAGGATCGGCGCGCCCTGCTGCAGGATCGCCCGGATCTCCTCGGCACTCTTCCCCGCCTGCTTCGCGGCACGCGCCTGCGACTCGAGCGCCTGGAGCGCCGCAACGTCCCCCGCGGTCGCCGTCTTGAACGCCTCGTGCAGCGCGGCGATGGCCGCCTTCTGCTCCGTGGTGAGCGCGAGGTCATTCGGAAGCTGCGCACCGCCGACACCGCCGGCGTCCACCGACGTCGCCATGCTCACGGCGTAATCGGGAACCAGACTGATGCTGGTATCGCTGTACGTGGGTTCCGTGGTGTCCTTCTTGTGACACGCCGCAGCCACGAGAGCGAGCGAGGCAACCAGCGTTGCGCGACGGAATCGCATGAGAGTCTCCTGGAGCCGAACGGAGCCCGAAGCCAGCGGCGCCGGAATCAGTGGGAGTATGACTGGGCCGCGCCGGAAGCGTTAGGGGTCACACCCGCCGGGCTTTCCAGTGGCCCCGACGGAACAGCAGTGCGCTGGCGACGGCCAGCGTCGAGAAGGCGATGGTAATGGCGAGGAACACTCCGCTCGGCCCCAGCCCCGCGACCCGCGCGAGCAGCCAGGCGAGTGGAACCTCCCAGAGCCAGAAGCAGAACAAGTTGAGCAGCGTCGGCGTCCAGGTGTCCCCCGCGCCGTTGAACGCGCTGGTGAGCACCATGCCGTAGGCGTAGAACAGGAATCCGGCGCTCACGATGCGGAGACAGGCCGTGGCGTAGTGCACCACCTCGGCATCGCTGCTGAAGGCCCGGACCAGCACGGGCGCGAGCAGCAGGAAGAGCGCCCCCACCCCGCCGAGAAAACCGAGGTTGTAGAAACCGGCGCGCCAGACGGCCTGCTCGGCGCGCTCGGGCTTCCGCGCGCCCAGCGCCTGTCCCACCATCGTGGCCGCCGCGTTGGCCATCCCCCACGAAGGCAGCAGCGCGAAGAGGATGATCCGGATCCCGACCGTGTAACCCGCGAGCGCGCGGCTGCCGAAGCTCGAGACCACGCGCACCAGGCCGACCCAGCTGGTCGTGCCGATCAGGATCTGGAAGATCCCGGTCCCCGACAGCCGCAGCAGGGTGCCGGCAATCTGCGGCTCGACGCGCAGGTGCTCGCGCCGAATGGTGAAGCGTTTGCCCGCTCCGGCCAGCCGGCGGAACTGATAAAGCACGCCGATGCCGCGTCCAATTGTCGTGGCGACGGCCGCCCCGGTCACCCCGAGTCGGGGAAACGGGCCCACGCCGAAGATGAGCAGCGGGTCGAGCAGCAGGTTGCAGAGGTTGGCGATCCACAGCGAACGCATCGCAATCGTCGCATCGCCCGCCCCGCGGAAGATCGCGTTGATCAGAAACAGCAGCAGGATGATCACGTTGCCGCTGAACAGGACGCGGGTGTACCCGTGGCCGGTCGCGATGATCTCGGGCGACGCTCCCATCAGCCGGAGCAGCGAGGACGCAAAGCCTCCGCCGACGACGGCAACCGGAATCGCGACCAGGACCCCGAGCAGGATGGCCTGGACGGCGGCACGGGCGGCGCCGTCGGGCTGTTTTTCCCCGATACGGCGGGCCACCATGGCCGTCGCTCCGATGCCAAGGCCCATGCCGAGCGCGTAAATGGTGCTGAACATCGCCTCGGTGAGACCGACCGTGGCGACCGCATTGGGCCCGAGGCGTCCGACCCAGAACACGTTGACCACCGCAAACACGGACTCGAGCGCCACCTCGAGCACCATGGGCACCGCGAGGAGCAGGAGCGCGTGGCCGATCGGTCCCGCGGTGTAGTCGTGGCGATGCGCGCCACGCACCGCTTCCTTGACCGCCTCCCACACGGTCGTTGGAGCGGCGTCGAGGGCCGGCGTCGGCTCGGTGGCGGGTTCGCTCATGGGCGGCGGAAGCTAGCAGGACAGCGCGCGGCGAGGGTATCGTTGGCCCGATGACACTCTCCGGCTACACCAACTTCAGCCGCTCGGAATGGGCGGAGCTCCGTGCCAACACGCCGCTGACTCTCTCGGAGGTGGATCTCACCGAGCTGCAGGGGCTCAACGAGCAGCTCTCGATGGCTGAAGTGATCGAGGTCTATCTCCCGCTCTCCCGGTTGCTCAACCTTCACGTCGCGGCCAGCCGCGAGCTCGAGCGGGTTACGGATCGTTTTCTCGGCAAAACGGTCGCGCCGAGCCCGTATCTGCTCGCCGTGGCCGGCAGCGTCGCCGTGGGCAAGAGCACGACGGCGCGCGTGCTGCAGGCGCTGCTCTCGCGCTGGTCCGACACGCCGCGCGTGGACCTCGTCACCACCGACGGCTTCCTGTTTCCCAATCGTGTCCTCGAGGAGCGCGGCATCCAGGCCCGCAAGGGTTTTCCGGAGAGCTACGACCTCAGGCGCCTGCTCCAGTTCGTCGCGGATCTCAAGGCGGGAGCGCGGGAAGTGTCCGCACCGGTGTATTCGCACCTGGTCTACGACATCGTTCCGAACGAAGCCCAGCTGGTGCGCCGCCCCGACATTCTGATTCTCGAGGGTCTCAACGTGCTGGCCGGAAGCGCCGGCGAGCAGGGCCGGCCTTTCGTGTCGGACTATTTCGATTTCTCGATCTACGTCGACGCTCCCGAGCCCCTGATCCGCGACTGGTTCGTCGAACGGCTGGGCCGCCTCCGCGAAACGGCATTCCGCGACCCGCAGTCGTATTTTCGGAAGTACGCGGCCCTCTCCGCGGAGGAAGCGCGGGACTTCGCGATTGGCGTGTGGGACGAAATCAACGGCGTGAATCTGCGCGAGAACATTCTGCCCACGCGGGAGCGCGCCCACCTGATTCTGGAAAAGGGCGCCGCCCACCGGGTCGAACGGGTGCGATTGCGGCGGCTTTGAAACCGGGAAGTCTCAGGCTCCGTTTCTCAGGACATTCCTCAGAGGAGTACTTGGTATGCTGTTCCGCCTCACCGTGCCAGCGCTCGCGGCCGTCTTACTTTCGTCGCGCGGGGCCACCGCGCAGGTTCCGGCACCCGACATCTCCAAGCAGCTCGTCGGGACATGGGAAGGACCGTACCAGTCGGAGTCGGTTCCGCCCGGAAGCCTGAAGCTGGTCATCGCCCGGGACGCCACGGGCTGGAAGGTCAGCATGGAAGTGATTTCCGACCAGCCGCCGCCGGTCGGCGACGTCAAGGATTTCACGGTCGACAAGGGGACCGTTACCTGGAATCAGGACATTCAGGACATGACCTGCCGCAGCACGGCGACGCTGGTCTCGGGCGTGCTGAAGGGCAGTGCGGAGTGTTCCCAGGGTGGCGCGGTGGTCCTTACGGCGACCTTCCTGCTGGAGAAGAAAGCCTGAGGTCGAAGGCGCGGAGCGCGGTGAGGATGGTGCTCACCGCGCCGGCGTAGAAACCCGGCGTGAGGGTCGCCGGATCGTCGCTGGGGCGGTGATAGTCCTTGTGGTCCTCGACGCCGAAGTACACGAAGGGAATGCCCGCGGCGTGGA
>CAYNNS010000071.1:0-12879 GCA_964398345.1 uncultured Gemmatimonas sp.
CCACACCAGCCGGGGGCTGACTGGGGTGGGGAGGCGGATCCGGTTGGCCCCTCCGCCGGAAAGGGATCCCGCGCTGCGTCCCAGGGTGAGATACTCGAGCCCGACGTCGCGCAGAAAGTGCAGCCGGTCGAGAATCTCCTTGAGGATGGGCCCGGCGATCTCGGGATCGACGCCGCCGGCTACGCCCCGCCCCACCGGGATCGACTTGAAGAAGGCGATCGCGTCATCGACCGGCATGTCGACCACGGCGCCGATGCTGCGGCCCCCGAGCTGCACCGACAGGCTTTCCGCCTTGAGACGCCTGCCCTTGCAGAGGCGACACGGCATTTCCACGAGAAAGCCCTCGAGCTGCGCGCGAACGGCGTCGCTCGCGGATTCCTGGTACCGGCGCTCCACGTTCCTGAGAATACCTTCCCACTCGGTTTCGAAGTCGCCGCGACCGCGGCCACCTTCGGCGCTGAAGCGCAGCACTTTCCCGGGCGCGCCGTTGAGCAACACGTCCCTGGCCTGGGGGGTGAGGGCGCTCCAAGGCGCGGCGGGGTCGAACTTGAACGTGCGCGCCAGGGTGGGCAGCACGACCTTGCGCAGGTAGCCCGAGGGCTCGCCCCAGGGCAGCACCACGCCTTCGAGAATGGAGATACTCGGATCGCCGAGAATCAGCTCGGCGTTTACCTCCCGCCGGGTACCGAGTCCGTGGCATTCCGGACAGACCCCGAATGGAGAGTTGAACGAGAATTGCCGTGGCTCCAGCTCGGGCAGCGATAGTCCGCACTGCGGGCAGGAAAAGCGCTCGGAAAAGAGCACGGACTGCCGGGCGCCGCCCTGTCGCACAATCTCCACGACGCCGTCGGCAATCTTGAGCGCGGTCTCGATGGAATCGTTGAGGCGGCCGCGATCGGCGGCGCGCACCGTGAGCCGGTCCACCACCACGGCCACGTCGTGGTTGTGGCGCCGGTTGAGCGCGGGAACGGCATTGAGGTCGTAGACCTCACCGTCCACGCGCACGCGCACGAAGCCACGCTTGCGGAGGTCTTCGAAGAGGTCCTTGAATTCGCCCTTGCGGCCCCGCACCATCGGGCCCAGCACTTCGATGCGGGTCTCGGCGGGCCAGCCCAGCACGGTGTCGGTGATCTGGGTCGCGCTCTGCCTGGTGACGGGGCTGCCGTCGCGCGGGCAGTGAGGCACGCCGGCGCGGGCCCAGAGCAGCCGCATGTAATCGTAGATCTCGGTGACGGTGCCCACCGTGGAGCGCGGATTGTGGCCGGTCGATTTCTGCTCGATCGAGATCGCGGGCGACAGGCCCTCGATCCCGTCCACATCCGGCTTCTCCATGAGACCGAGGAACTGGCGGGCATACGCCGACAGGGATTCGACGTAGCGGCGCTGTCCCTCGGCGTAGATCGTATCGAACGCGAGCGACGACTTGCCGGAGCCGGACAGCCCGGTAATGACGCTGAGCCGGTTGCGGGGCAGCTCGACGGAGATGTTCTTGAGATTGTGCTCGCGGGCGCCGCGAATGCGGAGCGATTCCAGTTCCGACATAAGCTGCGAAACGTATCCATGCCGTTCGCGGCGTTCAACTCCCGCTGGGCGTCGCGCCCCGTGGGCTCGACTAGTTTTCGGCATGCGCCGTCTGCGCAACGCCCGAGCACCCGAACCCGACGATGCGGCCCGCGAAGGCTTCGACCGCCTGGATCTCGAGGGCGATGCCATCGCGCCGGTCACTGACGAGATTGCCTCGCTGCGTCCGTTCGGCGCCGACATTCCGGGGCCGGTCCTCCCCGTCGGGGCCGCCGAGCACCTGCCCGAGGCGGAGCTGGTCCCGCGCCAGGCTCGCGAGCTCGCCGAGCTGGGGCGCCAGCTCGACGCGGTACTGCTGCTGCGGCGCTATCTCGACGACGCGCCGCTCGACGCCAACGTGCGCGCCCTGCTGGCGGAGCTGCTCGATCAAAGCGGCGACACCGAGCAGGCCCTGCAGGAGCTGACCCGCGCGCTCGCCGATTCCGGCGACCCGGTGGCGATGCTGGTCCGCCGGGGCGATCTGCTGGCGCGGGCCGGGCGCACCAGCGAAGCCGAGGCCGATCTGCGCGAGGCGGTGCGCCAGCGCGCGGGTTATGCTCCGGCCCATTACCATCTCGGGCTGGCGCTGCTGCGCCGGGGCCGCAGCGGCGATGCCGTCGACGCGTTCCGCGAAGCCCTCCGCTGCGCCCCGTCCGATCCCGAGGCCACCTACTACCTGGGCGAGGCACTCCACACGCAGGGCGATCTCGCGGCCGCTATGCAGGTCCTCGAGCGGGCCGCGGCGCTCGCGCCGGGCAATCCCCGGAGCTTCAAGCTGATGGGACGCCTGCTCGATCGACTGGGCCGTACCGACGAAGCGATGCTCATGCACCAGAAAGCCCGTGAGGCGGCCATCCGCTGATGAATCTCGGCCTCACCCGGCGCAACATCGGACGGCTGGTGCTGCTCACCTGGGCGGTCACGCTCGCGTGGCTCGCGCGGCGGGAGTTCGCCAAGGGCGGCAGCGCGGGCGTGGCGGAGCGTACCCGGCAGCTCGAACCCGGGGCCCAGTACTTCGCGGTGCTGGCCGCGGGGCGGCAGGTCGGCCTGGTCAGCCTGTCGGTGGACACCGTCCCCGGGGGCGTGCGCCTGCGCGAGCAGTTTGTCCTCGATCTTCCGTTCGGCGATACGACCCGCCAGCTCGCGCGCGGCGCCGAATTCCTGATCTCACGGGCCCTGCGCCTGCGGCACTACACCCGGACCGACTTCGGGATCGGTCCGCAGGAACGGATCGACGCAGCCGTGGGAGCGGACTCGATTCTCGACCTGTCGGGCACCGAAGGAAGCGACGAGAAAACCGGTCGTGCCCGACTGCGCGTCGATCCCGAGGCGATTCTGCCGGCCCTGCTCCCCTATCGGGCCGCATACGGCCGGCACCTTCACGTCGGCGAGAGCTTCTCGCTCCCCCTGATCGAGATCGGCACCGGGATTACCCGTCCGCTCACGGTGCGGGTCGCCGCGGAATCGACCTTCATCGTGCCCGACAGCGCCGTCTGGGATTCGGCGGCGGCCAAGTGGGTTGCCGCCACCAGCGACACGATTCACGCCTGGCGGCTGGATCACGATGCGACGGGCGCGCCGACGCGCTCCTGGGTCGACGCGGGTGGCGCCCTGGTACATCAAGAGTCCGCGGGCGGGGTGACCCTGGAACGCTCCGCCTTCGAGCTGGTGCTCAACAACTACCGCCGCACGCGGCGGAGCGAGAGCTCCGGCTGGCGTCGCGCGATCCCGGGGATGCTCGGACTGCTTGGCAGCGGCCGGCGGCCCGATACCGCGGCGGCGTACCGAGATGTGCTGGTGCTGACGGATTCAGCGACGGGGCTTCCCGGAACCGCGCGCACGCTGCCGGGCGGCCGCCAGTTCCTGAACCGCGACACCCTGCGGGTCTGGCGCGACACTCCCTCCGACGCGCCACCTGAAGATCCCCGCATGGCGCTGGCCCCTGGGTGGGACCTCCCGGTACTCGATGACAACATGGGTGACGTAGCCATGCAGGTGCTCGCCCGGGCGCGGACTGCCGTCGACAGCGCCCGCGCGCTGACGCGCTGGGTCGCCCAACAGGTGGTGACCGATCCCGCACCGACGAGCTCAGGCACGGCGATCAGCGCGCTGCGGATTCACCGCGGCGGTCCCGACGCGAAGGCACGGCTGCTCGTGACACTGGCCCGGACCAGAGGGATTCCGGCACGCGTGGTCACGGGCCTCGCCGTGCTGCCGCAGGGCGTGTTTGCGCACAGCTGGGCCGAGCTGTGGCTGGGACGCTGGGTGGCGGCCGACCCGACCTTCGGGGACTTCCCGGCGTCCGCCTCTCTGGTGCGAATCGCGGTGGGGGGCCGCAGCCGGCCGCTCGACCTGCTGCCGCTGACCGGCTCGGCGCGGTTCTTGCCCCTGCGAGAACCCCGATGATCGAGTTGACCAACCTCAGCAAGCGATACGGGCGTTTCACCGCGGTGGATGGCATCAATCTCACCATTCCGCGCGGGGAGCTTCACGGGCTGCTGGGGCCGAACGGCGCGGGCAAGACCACGACCATGCGCATGATCGCGGGGATCCTGCAACCAACGGCCGGGACCGTTCGGATTTCCGGGATCGACCTGCAGGACGATCCCATGGGCGCGAAGAGTCGGCTGGGCTTCATCCCGGATCGGCCCTACGTCTACGACAAGCTCACCGGTGCGGAGTTTCTGCGCTTCGTGGCGGGACTCTATGGTCAGGACGGTCCCGCGATCGAGCGCCGCAGCGAGGAGCTGCTCGAGCTGTTCGAGCTGCTGCCCTGGAAGGATGAGCTCACCGAGTCGTACAGCCACGGCATGCGCCAGAAACTCATCATCTCGAGCGCGCTGCTGCACAAGCCCGAGGTCATCGTCGTCGACGAGCCGATGGTCGGCCTGGATCCCAAGTCCGCACGGCTGCTCAAGGACCTGCTGCGCGAATTCGCCAACCGGGGCGGCACGGTGCTGATGAGCACGCACACGCTGGAGATCGCGGAGGCCATGTGCGACCGCATCGCCATCGTCCACAGCGGCCGGGTGGTCGCCGCCGGAACCATGGACGAGCTGCGCTCCCAGACTTCGGCCGGCGACGCGACGCTGGAAGAGCTCTTCCTGAAGCTCACCGGCGGGCTCTCGGAGCACGAGCTGAGTGAACTTTTCGATCGTTGAATCCGGGCAGCGCTCGGCCGGGGTCCACGACATCCTCCGGCCGAAGTGGCGCAGTTTCCTCGCGCGGCTGCGACGCAAGCGCTCGGAGGTCGGCGCGCGCACGGTGCTGCTGCTGCTGCTCGCGGCGGGATTCTGGACCGCCGTGTTCGGGGTGTCCTACCGGGTACTCAAGTACTTCAAGGGCGTCGAGGAGATCGGTCCGCTGCTCGCGGGCAAGTTGCTCGCGGTCGGCCTGCTCTCCTTCGCGGCCATCCTGCTGCTCTCCAACCTCGTCACGGCGCTCTCGACGTTCTTCCTGGCGAAGGACCTCGACATGCTGGTCGCGGCGCCCGTCGACTGGATCTGGTTCTATCTCGCCAAGCTGGCGGAGACCCTGGCCCACTCGTCCTGGATGGTGGTGCTGATGGTGGTCCCCATTCTGACCGCCTACGGCGTCGTCTTCGGCGGCGGGCTCCTGTTTCCGCTCGTTGCGTTGGTGACGCTGCTGCCGTTCTTTCTGCTCCCCACGGTCATCGGGTCCGTGGTCACACTCATTCTGGTGAACATCTTCCCCGCCCGGCGCGCGCGCGACCTGCTGAGCCTGGTGGCGCTCAGCGTCATCGCCGGGCTGGTGCTGTTCCTCCGACTGGTCCAGCCCGAGCAGCTGGCTCGCCCCGAGGGCTATCGCAACCTGCTCGATTTCATCGCGGCGCTCCGGGCCCCGAGCCACCCCCTGCTGCCCAGTGAGTGGGCGGCAAGCGCGCTGATGAACTGGCTGCTGCGGATTCGCGACCCGCTGCCGCTGCTCCTGCTGTGGAGCACGGCGGGGGCGTTCATCGTGATCGGCGCGTCGTTCCACCGCCGGCTCTACTTGCCGGGATTCACCAAATCGCAGGAGGGTGCCAACAACGGGGTCGGCAAGGCCCGCTGGTACCGGCTGCTCCAGCCGCTGGTTCGCTGGCTTCCGGTCACCCGGCGGGAGTTCGTGCTCAAGGACTTCAAGGTCTTCTTCCGCGACGCGACCCAATGGAGCCAGCTGATTCTGCTGGCGGCGCTGCTGATCGTCTACGTCTTCAACATCCGGGCGCTGCCGCTCTACACCGGTGAACGGGTGCCGTACGTCGTGGTCACCCTGGTCGTGTTCCTCAACCAGGGGCTGGGTGGCTTCGTGCTCTCGGCCATTGCGGCGCGGTTCATCTTCCCGTCGGTTTCGCTCGAGGGCCGCCAGCTCTGGCTGTTGCGCTCGAGCCCGCTCGACCTCAAGGCGATGTTGTGGAGCAAATACTGGGTCGGGACCCTGCCGCTGCTGGCGCTGGCCCTGGGCATCGCCATCGTCACCAACGCGATGCTGCACGCCCCGCCGTTCATGATGCTGCTCAACACCATCACGACCGTCTGCTACACCCTTGCCGTCGGCGCCCTGGCGCTCGGGATGGGGGTCCTCTTTCCGCAGTTCGACTCCGAAAACGCCGCGCAGATTCCCACCAGCTTCGGCGGCCTGGTCTTCATGATGGCGGCGGTCAGCTTGCTCACCCTCATCATCGTGGTCGAGGCGGTTCCCGTCGGCGAGCAGCTCCGCGCCTGGCAGACCGGCGCCAGTGCGGGCATGCCAGCCTCCCTGCTGCTCGCCGTCGGTGGCGTCTTCGGCGTCTGCGCGCTCGCCACGGTCCTGCCGCTGCAGCTGAGCTTGCGCCGGCTCTCGGCCCTCGAGGTCTAACCCGCAGCTTTTTCGCACCGGCCCGCAGCATCCGGGTACCGGTGCCACCGCGTCGACGCCCCACCTTGGCCCACGCCCAAGCCGCGCCAACTCCGGTGCGGCCGGCTCCACGCCAAGGAGGCCCCGATGTCCCGCTGTATCCGCCACGCCAGCGCCGTGGCTGCCCTGGTCGCTCTTGCCGCCTGCGGCGAGCGACCCGCTCCGCTCGCCCCACACGTCGACGGCGCCGCGCCGGGAGCGACCACGGCGGCCGACCAGCCGTCGAGCGAGCGCTCCCGCCACGAACGTCTGGCCCGCCGCTTCGCGCTCGCGCTCGCCAACCCCGGCTTCCGGAACCAGGTGCTGCACGCGCTCGAGCAGAGCAGCGTCCGCGAGGGCAAGATCCACCTGCAGCGCTTCCTGCACGACGCCGGCGGAACCCGTCTCCACCAGCTCGCCGAGCTGGCCGGCGAAAGCGAGGCCGCCGTCGCGGGCGATCTGGACGCGGCGTTGCCGATCGAGGTGTACCTGCCGGTGCCGTCGCAGCGACGCGGCTGGCGGGGCGACGCGAACCTCCTGGTCGCCACGGAGGAAGCCGACCACGAGGCACCGGTCGCCTTCGACACCCGAGGCCGGCGCTTGCAGCTCGACCCCGATACTCCGCCGGCGGTCCCCGTCATCGCGCTGGAGCGCGCGGAGGTCGATTTCGAGAGCGGTCCGGCGCTGGCCGAAGGCTCCGACACCGATCCCGACAAGGAATTCGTGGGGTCCGGGACGGGCACCGGCCCCGGAAGCACCCCGTCCTCGCCCGGTCTCTGGATGACGTACTCCCATATTGATTCGTCATTTGAGGGTTGGTTGAAAGGCGCACCCGAATTTGAAATCCACATGCTCGGCCAGGATGGGAGCACGACACGCCTGCGCAGCTACCAGTGCGCCGGCGAGAGCGCGGGCGGGCCCTATCAGTTCAACCAGGATGAGCACGACTGGAGCGGCAACGTGCTGTTGTTCAGCCAGGCACAGCTCGACTCGTACAAGGCCGAGCACCCCGGGCAAGGACTCAAGATCCTGGTGCTCGAAGACGACGACACCCGGTGCGTCATCAAGACCGACTCTGCGCGGATCGCGCGGTTCTTTTCGGAGATCGTCGGGCACTACGGCGAGCTGACCGGTGGGAAGGACACCTTGACGGTCGTCAAGGTTTACAAGCGGGCCTCGGCGCTGCTCAAGCTGCTCACCGAGTTCTGGTCGGCGCTGCAGTCACAGGACGACATCGTCGGGACGGCGATCGAGGACGCCGTGGCCCGCGAATACTTCCCCGGCGCCAATTGGATCATCAAGGGCGAGAGCTCGGTGACCCATGGGGCGCTCAAACTCGAGATGCGATAAGGCGAGGAGGGATCATGCGATCAGTGGCGCGAGGGGCGGGGCTGTTGGCGCTGCTCTGGGCAACCGTCGGGTCCGCACAGAACCGATCCACGCTGATCCGCGGACACTGGGCGGTTGGCGTCTCGGTCGGCGTGAGCAGCTTCAGCGCAGCGTCGGAAGGCACCGCCGCCGGTGGACAGCACCTCGAATTCAGCGCCTATCGCCCCACCATGCTCGGCGTAGCCCTGGCATTCGGCGGAGAACGGCTTCGGCTGAACCTCTCCGCGCGCTACGGTGAACCGGGGCTCGGAGCCCGTGGCCTCGCGGTGCCCGACGGTGAGGACGCTGCGACGAGTGGGCTGGTGGTGTTCGATGGGGCGTACCATCTCACCAGCTTCACCCTGGGTGGCTCCATGCGGCTGCTGCGGCTCCGCGGCGGTCCGGCGCTCCGGCCCTCGCTGGCCCTCGACCTCGAGCGCTGGACCGGCATCGGATCACCCACCCGGAGCGTGCTCGCCGGGCAGGCCGGATTGACGCTGGAAGTTGCCCTAACCCGCGCCTTCGTCGGCACCCTGGAGGGGGAGCTGGGCTACAGCCCGGCCTCCCCCTTCCGCCAGGAAGACCTGCCGCAGGACTTTGTGCGGCGCGGGGTCTGGCGCCGCACGCTGGCGGGCGGGTTCTACTGGCGCTTCTGAGTCAGGCGGCGACCCGGGTGCCGCAGGACGCGCAGAACCGGCTCTGCTGCGGCAGCGGGGCGCCACACTGGGTACAGAAGCTGGGCTGGCCCAGGGGCAGTCCACAGCGGGAGCAGAAACGGGCGCCCGCTTCGGGACGCGGGCCACAGGTCCGGCACGCTGCGGGGGCGGGCTGGCCCGAAGAGCGAGCGGAGCGAAGCGACTGCAGCCGCGCGGCAATCAGCTCTTCGGGTCCGCCTGCCGCCGGCGCGGCGGGGTCCTCGGCGCGCAAGGCGGCGAGGGCCTCGCTGGAATAGCGTGCCTTGAGCAGCTCGTAATCGCGCGGGGAGAGCTTGCCAGTCTCGCGGTCGAACTCGATCTCCTTGAGGGCGAGCAGTGCGACGCCACGGCGGGTCTCCTCGGGGACCTCGGGCTCGAGCCACGAGAGGTCGGGACGGCCCGGCCTGGCCATCGGCTCGAACACCAGCCAGAGCACCACCCCGGCGAGCGCGAGCGCCGCGACGATCTCCAGCAGCATCAGTCCTCGACTTGGTCGAGCGCCCGCTGCAGCCGCTCGGCGTCGGTTGGACTGGGAGCGGGAGGTCCTCCCGGCGCCGGCGCGAGCTCGGAGTCGAGCCGGCGGCCGCGCCGGAACAGGAGCGCGACCAGCACGCCGGCCGCGGTGAGCACGGCGGCGCCGGGGAGCAGATAGCCCGCGAGGTTGAAGCCTTCCGGCTTCGGCGCCATGAGGATCTGCTCGCCGTACTTGGCGACGAACGCGGCCACGACTGCGTCGGGCGTCTTGCCGGCGGCACGCAGCGCCAGCACTTCCCGATGCAACGCAGGAGAATAGCTGCAGGTGAAATCGGTGGTGCGGCAGGTATAGATGTCGAGGTTGCAGCCACAGGTGCACTTGAGCCGGTGCTCGAGCTGCTGGATCACCCCGTCGTTGTCGCCCGCGGTCGCGGCGCCGCGCTCCTGCACCATCGAGGGGTCGTAGAGCCGGTTCTCGGAGTCGGGGCGCTGGGGAGTCTGGCCTAACCCGCGTGCCCGCGCCACCAGCCCGCCCCCACCGCCCGCGAGGAGCGTCGTGAGAAGCCTCCGGCGCGTCACCCGGACGTCTCCGCGCCGACCAGCGGAGCCGAGTAGCCCGCCTGCGCCTCGCTCGGGCGCCGCTCGCGGAGCGCGGGCCCGCCCGGCCACATGGTGATGAGACCGCCGGTAATCAGGATGCCGGCGCCCAGCCAGACCCACATCACCAGCGGGTTGAGGGTGAGGGCGTAGGTCGCTCGCTCGGTGCCGTTCACCGAGCCCGCGTACACCACGTAGAGGTCTTCGCGGAGAGTGCTCCAGATGCCGACTTCGGTGGAGGGCTCGAAGCTGTTGCGGCCGAAGCTGTCGAGGTGCTGGCGCTTTTCCGAGGTCAACCGTCCCTGGAGCACGCCGTCCTTGCGGACTTCCAGCGTGGCCGCGGACACGAAGCGGTTGAGCTGGGGGTACTGCGAGACCCCCATGTGCGTCAGCCGATAGGTGTGGCCATACGGGCTCCGGAGCTCGGCGCTCTCCCCGGGAGAGAGCGTCACTTCCTTGGTGACCTTGAATGCCATCCCCGCGAAGGCGGTGATGTAGGTCAGGAACCCGAGGTGCACGACATAGCCGCCGTAGCGCCGCCGGTTTCGGGAGACGAGCCGCCCCAGCGCCAGCCAGGGCGCCTCGCCGTGGATCCGGTGGCGCGCGCGCACCCCGCGCCAGAACTCCTGGGTCACCGTGCCTAACACGAAACCCGCGAGCGCCCAGGCCACCACGGCGTAGAAATCGCGGATTCCGAACAGCAGCAGCAGGACGGCGACCGCGCCGCCGGTCAGCAGGGGGGCCGCAAACTGCCGCCGCAGATTCTCGGGGCTCGCCTTGCGCCAGGCGATCAGCGGACCGATACCCGTGAGCGCGAGCAGGAACAGGCCGAGCGGCACGTTCACGCGATTGAAAAACGGCGGACCCACCGTGATCTTGGTGCCCCGCACCGCTTCGGAGATGATCGGGAACAAGGTCCCCCACAACACCGAGAAGGCAATCCCGACCAGCGCAAGGTTGTTGAAGAGAAACGCCGCTTCCCGGCTGGCCATGGACTCGAGCCTCGCCTCGGGCTCGAGCAGCGGCCAGCGGGCGTAGAGCAGTGTGAAGGAGAGAATCGCGGCGAGCAGCAGGAATCCCACGAAGTAGTAGCCGACGCTCGACTGGGTGAAGCTGTGCACGCTGGCGATGACGCCGCTCCGGGTGATGAAGGTGCCGAAGATCGACAGCAGGAACGACGCCACAATGAGCCCGACGTTCCAGCGCTTCAGCATGCCGCGCTTTTCCTGGATCATCACCGAATGCAGAAACGCGGTCATGGTGAGCCAGGGCAACAGACTCGCGTTCTCGACGGGATCCCAGGCCCAGTAGCCGCCCCAGCCCAGCTCGACGTACGCCCACCACATGCCGAGCGTGATGCCGGTCGAGAGGAAGAGCCAGGAGAGGATCGTCCACTTCCGCATCGCGTGGATCCAGCCGCTGTCGAGTTTCTTCGACAGCAGCGCGGCCATCGCGAAGGCGAAGGGGATCGTGATGCTGATGTAGCCGAGATAGAGCATGGGGGGATGGATGGTCATCCCCGGGTTCTGCAGCTGGGGATTCAGGCCGCGACCGTCGTCGGGGGTGAAGAGCAGGCGCTCGAAGGGATTCGCGGAGAAGAGCATCGTCACCACGAAGAACGCGACGACCAGGTTGGTGATTCCGGCGACGTAGGGAAGCAGCGCGGCGTGTTTCCGGCTGGTGACGTACTGGGCGATGGCGCCGAAGCTCGACAGGATGGTCGCCCAGAACAGCAGACTCCCCTTCTGGCCTGCCCAGAACGCAGCGAAAACGTAGGAGACCGGCAGGTTCCGCGAGGTGTACTGCGCCACGTACTCGATGTTGAAGTCGTGGGCGAAGAGTCCCTTCCAGAGACACAACGCGGCGAGGAGCAGCGCGGCGAAGACGCCGTAGCTGGACCGCGTGACGGTCCGGGCCAGCTCGGGGCGCTCCTGCCAGCGGCCGAAAAACGCGACCCCTGCTCCCCAGGCGGCGGCAAAGAGGGCGAGCCAGAGACTGAATTGTCCGAGGAGCGTCACGCGATCAGGCCTTACGGGGCTTCTGGATCTCCGCTTCGTAGCGCGAGCCGCACTTGGCGAGCACTTCGGTCGCGTGGAAGACGCCGTCCCGGCCGTACTTGCCCTCGACGATCACTTCGATGTTGCTCGCGTCGGTGAAGGTGTCAGGAACCAGTCCGGTATAGGTCACGGGAAACTCGTGGGTGCCGTCGCTGACGCGGAAGTCGATGGTGCGCGCTCCGGGATCCCGGCGGACCGATCCCGGCACGACGTGGGCGCCGACTTTGAGACCGACATCGTGAAAGCTGGGATCGGCGTTGGTCTTGGCGACCAGCTCGGTGGGGGTGAGGAAGTAGACTCCGGTTTCCTTGACCCCGGAGATGATCAATCCGGCAACGCCCGCTACGATCACGAGCGCCCCGACGATGAATCTGGTCCCGGCCTTCATGAGCGGACTCCTGCTGCCGAATAATATAACGGTCGCTATGGCCCCGAACGGGCCCAGTGGAGCGCGGCGTCCACCGCCCGGCGCCAGCCCGCCAGCCATGCCGCGCGTTCCGCCTCGGTGGATTGTGGCTGGAACACGGTGTGCTGCCGCGTCGCCACGAAAGCCTCGACGGAAGGCCAGACGCCGAGCGCGATTCCCGCCAGCGCGGCGGCGCCGAGCGCCGTGGTCTCGACCAGATCGGGGCGTTCCACCGGTACGCCGAGCAGGTCGGCCTGGAACTGCATCAGCCAGTCGTTGGCGGTGGCCCCGCCGTCGACCCGGAGCCGCGGGATCGCGAGCCCGGTTCCGGCGAGCATCGCCTGGAGCAGCTCCGCCGAGCTGAAGGCGATGGCTTCGAGGCCGGCGCGGACGAGGTGGGCACGGGTGGTGCCGCGGGTTAGGCCTGTGATGCTGCCGCGCGCCCCGGCTTCCCAATACGGACTGCCGAGCCCCACGAAGGCCGGCACGAAGTGTACCCCTCCGGTGTCGGGCACCGACGCCGCGAGCGCCGCCGATTCGGCCGCGTCGTGCAGCAAGCCGAGGCCGTCGCGCAGCCATTGGATCCCGGCGCCGGCGATGAACACGCTTCCTTCGAGCGCGAAACCCCGACGGCCGTCCGCGGAACAGGCCGCGGTCGTGAGCAGCCCTGGCGGTGGCTCCGGCGGCCGCTCGCCGGTGAAGAGCAGCAGGAACGCCCCGGTCCCGTAGGTGTTCTTGACCGAACCTGGCGTGATGCCGCCCTCCCCGAACAGCGCGGCCTGCTGGTCCCCCGCCATCCCCGCGATGGGCAGCGCGTCCCCGGGGACCGCCGGCCCGGCGTCCCCCC
>CAYNNS010000072.1:0-12512 GCA_964398345.1 uncultured Gemmatimonas sp.
GGCGGCGGCGCTGCTGGCCCTTGCGGCGTTCGCCCTCTTCCGGCTTCGGGGTGGCGCGGACGCGGCGACCGCGGCACCGGTGCTCGCGGTCGGCGCGGTGCGCGACCTGGTGAGCCCCGACTCGACCCGCGCGAGCGGGGTGCTGAGCGACATGCTGACCACGAGCCTGGGCCGCCTAACCCGCCTCGCCGTCGTCGCCAACTCGCGCATTCTGTCGCTGTTGCCCGCCGCCCCGCAGGACCCGGCGGTCCAGCGCACCGCCGCGGCCCGCCGCGCCGGCGCCACCGAAGTGCTCGAAGGCGAGCTCAGTGCGACCGGCGCAGGCAACCAGCTCCGGCTCGAGCTTCGCCGCATCGATCTCCAGAGCGGACGGGTGCGGCGCGGGTATCGCGCGGTCGGCCCCGACCGCTACGCCGTGGTCGACAGCATGACGACGCTGGTCGCGAGCGACCTCCGGCTCGAAGTTCCCAGGGGCTCGGTGGCGAGCGTGAGCACCGCGTCGCCCATCGCCTACCGGATGTACGAGAGCGGCCTGCGCAACTACTACGGTCGCGACAACCAAGCCGCCGACGCATTCTTCCGCTCGGCGGTGCAGGAGGACTCGACGTTTGCCCTCGCGGCCTATTACGCCTGGCTGAGCGGCAACGCGGTCCGGGCTCCAGACGCCGGGCGTTTTCTCGCGATGGCCGGTGCGCTGGCTTCACGCGCGCCGGAACGCGACCGCTGGCTGATTCTCACCAAAGTCGCCAAGGTCGACACGGTGGTACGGGCGTACGCCGACTCACTGGTCAGTCGCTACGCCGGCGACCCCGAGGCGCTCGATGCCGCTGCCACCGTCTATGGAAGTGTCGATGTCGACGACCCCCGGTCGTACGTCTGGTACAACCAGGCGGTGGCCCTCGACTCGGCGGCCGGATTGCAGCAGGCGTACTGTCATGTGTGCGTCCATCTGGGCGGACTGGCGGTGCGCTATGCCTGGGCCGACTCGTTGACGGCGTTCGGTCGCACGGTGGACCGCTGGGTCCGCCTGACACCCGAGGAACCTGCGGCGTGGGCGGAGCGGCTGGAGTATCTCATGATCACCCAGGGCTGGGACGCGGCGCAGGCCACCCTGCATCACCTCGACTCGCTGAATGCCTCACCGAATCAGGTCGGGCTGATGCGCTATCTCCTGCTCACCGAGCAATTCGAGCAAGGCGAACGCATCTGCGCCTCGGCGGCGACTGCATCGGTCCGCGAGCGGGGCGAGCTGAAATGGCTCTGCGCCATCCTGCTGCGCTACGAGGGCCGCTTCCGCGACGCCCAGCGGTTGTTCTTCGAGGGTCGCTGGAACGGCGCGCCGATCTTCAGCAAAGAGGTCGACCCTCCGGGAGTGGCCGCGCTGGATCTCGACTGGGGCCGGCCCGCGGAAGCGGCGCAGCTCTTCGAGGAAGGCGCGCGCCAGGAAGCCGCGGCGCACCAGTGGCGCCCCAACGAAGGACGCACGGCGTGGTTTTACACCCTTGCCGGCGTGGCGGCCGCGGCCGCCCGGGATACCGTCCGGCTCCGCCGGCTGGTGGATACCGTGGCCCGCTACGGCAGGCACAGTGCCTATGGCCGGGATGACCGGCTGCCCTTCGTTCTCGAGGGACTGCTCGCGGGCGCGCGGGGCAAGCCCGAGGAGGCGATCGCGCAGTACCGGCACTCGATCTTCTCCTGGACGTTCGGGTTAACCCGCATCAACTACGAGCTGGCCCGCGCCCTGCTGACCGAAGGGCGGCCCCGCGACGCGATCGCCCCACTCGAGGCGGCGCTCCACGGCGGCGTGGATGGCAGCAACACCTACATCACACGGACCGAGCTGCACGAGCTCCTGGCCCGGGCTTTCGCCGCGAGCGGCCAGCAGGACAGCGCGGCGGCCCAATACCGGATCGTGGCGCACGCCTGGGCCGGGGCCGATGACGTGCTCAAGGCGCGCGCCGAGTCAGCGCTCGTCAAGGGGAAGGAGGCTCCGGGAAGGGGGAACTAACACCAGCCAGACAAACGACTTGTCGGGTCGGGTGATCGAGAGAGGACCGGGAGACGGCGGGCTGATCGGTGGGAGACGATGCCCGCGCATCTTGTCGCCTCGTTGGTGGATTCGATCACCCTTTTCGACCAGGCAGGCTCCATGCACCGCACCTCCGGGCCACTCATTCTCTTCGCACTGGCGCTGTCCTCAACCAGCGCCCTCGCCCAAACCAAAGAAGACCAGCTCCGCGCCACTCTGGCCGAGCAGACCGGGGCGAGCTGCCCCAAAGGCTACTTGCCGGTGAGCGCCGGCATGCCGGGCCACGCCCTTCCGCAGATGGCGTTCGACATGGCGTTCGTCGGTGCCGTCGCGCCGGAAGGAGCCGCGGCCGGGAGCAAGACCGCCACGACCAAGCGCGGGATCTTTACCTGCATGCCGACCGACAATCCGATGGTCCAACAGCAGATCGCGATGAGCAGTCCGAATGTCATCAATCCGAATGCGGCCTCCGGCGCCTCCGGTCTCCCATCGTTCGGCGGCGCAGCAGGCGCGAGCTCCATGTCCTCCATGTCCAAGGTGTTGCTCGACGCGACAGCAGCAGGGGCGGCTGTGGAAGGAGCGAAGGTGGCGGCGCCGCTGGCCGGTCAAGCGATCAAACACCTGGGCGGACTGCTGGGCCACGGTCCCCAGAGCAAGGAGAGCATTCTCAAGGACCTGGCCAAAGGCAGCGTGACGCTCAAGAGCGTGCGCTTCATCGGCGGGAGCGATGCGCTGGAAGACGGCGCCGACGCCGGCATCGCGGCGCTGGCCGACGCGCTGAAAGCGTCCGAAGGCCTGTACCTCCTCTACCTCCCGGCGGAGCTGCAAAGTAGCGGCGCGCCCGATACCACAATGCTGAAGCGCCGGCTGGGGAAGATCGCGGCGCAGCTGCTCGCCGCCGGCATCAGCGACGACCGGCTCGCAATAGTCAAGGAGCTCCCCGGCCAGGACCAGGGCAAGAAAAAGAGCCCCGCCGCCGGCGAGGCTCGGCTGGAAATCCTGAAGGCGCCGGCTGACTGGAAACCGTGAGGATCACCATGCGAAACCTCCTCTGCAGCATTGCCGCATGCTGCGCGGCAACACCGCTCGCCGCCCAGCTCACGACGACCTACACCGGCTTTCAGCGCGAAGGCGGCAAGGATACGCCCGCCAGCGCGCAGTTCTCGGTCGAGAGCGGCCGCGTCGCGATGATCCTCAAGGGATCGCGCTCGGTCCGTATGCTCTACGATGCCAAGGCCCAGGTGCTGCGCATGGTGAGCGACGATGACAAGCAATACTTCGACATCACCAAGACAGCGAACGGGCAGAACCCCATGATGGCGGCGATGCAGAAGCAGCTCGAGTCCATGCCCAAGGAGCAACGGGCCATGGCGGAGCAGATGATGAAGTCGGCGATGGGAGCGAAGGCCAATGCCCCGCAGCTGGTCTACGTCTGGAGCAAGGAGAAGCAGACGATTGCGGGATACGAATGCACGCGAGTCGACGGGATGAAAGGGGAGGACAAGGTCACCGAGTACTGCGGCACCACGTCGAGCGACTTCAAGCTGAGCGATCCCGAGCACCAGACGGTGCTCGACATGCAGAGTTACCTGCGGAACTTCATGATCATGGTCCGTTCACCCGACGACGGCACGCGGGCGTTTCAGTGGGACACTGCGACCGACGGATATCCGGTGCTGACGCGCTGTTACCGCGATGGCAAGCTGACGCTCGAGCTCACCCTCGCCACGGTGAGCCACAAGCCGCCGGGAGACGACCTATTCGCGATCCCCGGGGAGTACAAGCGGATGGATTTCTCGCGAGGACGATAGCGCATGTCACAACAGCGTCCGAGCGCCGGGCTCATTCACCGAGGACTGATGTTCGTTGCGTCCTGAATCACTCGAGCAGGAGGAGTGGGAGTGTTCGTAAGCCGACGTGCGGTGTTGCTTCTGGGGTTGCTCGTTCTCAGGTCCGGGGAAGGCGCGGGGGCTCAGACTCGCCTCCCAACCATTGCCCCCAGCACGACACTGGCGCCTCCCCCGCCTCCCTATGTTGCCGGAGCATCCCCGACCAGCGTTTCTCCGGGCTCCGTCGTCACCCTAACCGGAACCGGCCTCAGCGGCGTGACCGCGGTGGCTCTTCAGCCGGGACACAAGGACGTCTATCTGAACTACGCCATCGTTCCCGACCCAGCGTGGTCGCCCAGCACAGTTGCGGCACAGCACGTCCCCAATGCCAATCGCACGATGCTTCTCAACGGGAAAATGTCCACGTTCGAGACCGTGACGTTCACCGTCCCGGTGCCACCGAGTAACGGCCAGTGGTATCAGGGGCACCCGCTCTTTGTGATCGTGAGCACTCCCGGAGGAACCGATACACTGGCCACACCGCTGATCATCGACCGCCAACCGGCCATCACCGGTGTCGACAAGGCCCTCGTGATGGCGGGACAACGACTCACCGTGTTTGGGCGCAACCTCGACAAGGTCGTCGCCGGATTCATGGGCAGCGGATCGAAGAGCACCGTGCAGAATCCGCGATTCACCGCACTTCCTTTGGCATGGGATGGAACCTCCGCCTACATCGATACGCCGGGGGACTGCAATGAAGATGGAACCCTCGTACTCGAAGCCAGTTTCGCGCCAGGGCCGTTCCCCTACGGCGCGCCTTCCAACGGGCCGATCTATGTGACTGGCCCAACGGTGGGTTGCGGAATCACGCCACTGGTAACCGCGATCCAGCCGGCACTGTCACCGAACGGCGGAACTGTCTGGCTCACTGGAAAGGGATTCGGGCATGTGACCGATGTGCTGATCAACGGCACCACGACGCCGTTGACGTGGAGCAGGTACCCGTCGCCGACCTCCGATAACCAGCTCAAAGTCACCCTTCCAACCTACGCGCCAGCGGCCTACGGGCTGAATGCGACGTCCCAAGTCGGCGTGATGCTCAAGGCGGCCGCGCCGATCCTCCCCGGATTCGTGACGCCAGATCCGAGGATCGCGTTTCCACCGAAGATCTCCAGCATCTGGCCGGGATGGGGCCAGACCAACTTGACTATCGCGCTTCAGGGATCCGCCCTCTACGGTGCTCCCTGGTTGATTCCGGTGGTCAAGGTGAGTGGGGTCACCGCGCTGCTGGACCCGCAGGCGCAACAGTCCAGCACGACGCTCCATTTCGTGATGCCTTCTGTGTCCGGGCCGGGTCCGATCACCATCGAAACAGCGGGCGGCGTCGACACAGTGAGAACACCGTTCATCTTCGTCAACGGTCCTTCGAGTATTACTCAAATCGATCCGGCGTCTGGCAAGCCGGGAGACCGGATCACCGTTCGCGGCACCAACGTGGCGCGGGTCGGGGGCCTGTGCGTCGGCCCAGCCAGCAGCACGGCCCCAATACAGTGGGAATGGGAGGGGGGAGCCTACAGCGCCACATCCAACACTGAATTCACGGTCCTGGTGCCCAGCTATGCCCAATCGGGGCCGGTGAGCTTCTGGCTGAACGGCAACACTGGCACCGCCTCCTGTCTGGCTCCGGGAGCGCTCCAGTTTCAGCGATTGCCGTAGGATCGATTTATTCGGGAGCGGGACAGTAGCAGCAGTAGAAAGGTTGAGCGATGAGAGACACCGGGCGAATACCTACAGTTCTCGACCGCATCGCCTGCGGGGTGGCCGCCCTGACGCTCTCGCTCATAGGGTCCGCGATGGCGCAGGGCGGCCGGGGGTATCCAACTCCCACGGGCGTGACTGCCCAAGTCACCGGTTCAAGCACCGCGCAGGTTACCTGGCTAGCTGGAGGGATGGCGACTGGGTACTTCGTGTACCGCTTCCGAGGCACCGTACAGGAGGCGAGCAGCCCCGAGCTCCCCGGGACGGCAACGCAATGGAACGATGGACCCGCCCTCCAAAGTCCAGCGCTCCAGGCCGGCGCGACCTACAAGTACATCGTCAAGGCCGTGTACGCCGGGAACAACTCTACGACGGCCTCCGTGACGATCACCATGCCGGTCGCTTCGATTGCCGTGGCGGTTCCGCCGAACACCGTCCCGGTCGCGCCGCCGGGGGCATCGTCGGGCTCCCCTCCCTCGGGTCTGCGGGCGGATGCCACCCCAACCAGCATTCTCATTCGCTGGAATTGTCCCACCGGCTCCGTCGGGTTTGACGTCTACGCGACGCCGCAGGGTGGCCAGCAGGGGAAGCTGACCTCCACGCCAGTCCCGGTGCCGTGCGTGCAAGACCTCCAGACCGCGCCGACAGTCGGGCCCGGCATGACAGCCCCTTCGACGACGGCCCCGACCTACTCCGCCAGCTACACCCACTCGGGACTGATCCCGGGGTCCACATTTACCTACGTTGTCCGGGCGCTGTACCCGAACGGATTCGCCGCTTCGACGCCTCTCACGGCGCAGGCCAAGCTTCTCCCCGCCGCAGGCGGCTTCGTCGTGACGGCCTCCGGGCGATCGGCCGGCATGAGCTGGCAGCCGGTGACCGGGGCTACTGGCTATCAGATCTTCCGCAAGCTGGCGAGTCAGTCAACATTCCTGCAGCTCACCAACACGGCGGCAGGCGCCACGAGCTATACCGACCAGACGTTGCTGGCGCCGGGTCAGCACCAGTATTACGTACAAGCCGTCAACGGGCTGCCGACGTCTACGTTCACGCTGTCGATGCCTGCGTGGCCCGCCCCGAGCGGCTTTACCGCGACCGGCGCGGGATTCTCGGTGAATCTCTCGTGGCATGCGGTAGCCGGGACCCAGGGATACCTGGTCTATCGACAACTGCAAAACGAATCCGGCTTCAAGCAGCTGACTGCGACGCCCCAATCAGCCACCACTTACCAGGACAACAACCTGCTGCCGACGCTGAGGGCCAACTACTACGCGAAGGCAGTGGATGGGGACGCCACGGCCGTGGTCTCGGCGGTTCCCGGCCGACCGGTGGGGGTGGGGGCCCAGACCTACCCGGGATCGTCGATCGTAGACTTCACATGGAGCGGCACCGCCGGCGCGACCACGATCCAAGTACTGCGCGCGCCGACCCAGAGCGGAGCCTTCACCGATGTCACTGAGGTGGGCGCATTGAAGAATTGGGCCCGGACGAGCCAAGGCCAGGTGGGAACCCAGTATTTCAAGGTGTCGGCGAAGTACTACGCCATCGGTCAGGCCGAGTCGGATGTCGTCGCGGTCACCATCCCGCCGCCACTCCCGCCGATCACGAATGTTCGCGCCACGTCCCCCGGCCCCGGCGTCGTGAAGCTGAGCTGGGATTGTTACCCCGGGGCCACCTCCTACACCATCTTGCGCCAGCAGGGATCCGCGCCCGCAGCCTGGATCACCTATCCGGGCAGCGCTGAGCCGCTCATCGTGAATGGGTGCGCGTTGGATGACACGGTTTCGAGGCTGGCCCCATACGGGTACAGCTATACGGTTTTCGCGTCGAACGGAGGGAGTGGCGGCACGTCGGTAACGACAGCACCCTGAGCTTCTGCCAGGCTACGGAAACGGGACCCGTCCAGCGAGCGGAGCTCTCTCGCCGGACCGGTCCCGCCCGATGGTCGATGGGACTAGTGAATGCCTGCCGCGGTCTGCGGCACCCCTCCCTGCCAGTACTGCGCCACCAGCGCCCGCTGTCGCGGATAGACCTCGTTGAGCGTCTCACCCTCGTAGAGCCGGCCATTCTTCATCACGTACCGGATGCTGTTGGTGTTGCGGATGTTCTCGAGCGGATTCTTGTCCAGCACCAGAATGTCCGCAAACTTGCCCGGCTCCAGGCTCCCGATATCCGTCCCTAACCCGATCGCCTCGGCGCCATAGATCGTGGCCACGCGCAGCACGTCGTGCGGACTCATCCCGCCCGACGCCATCGACCAGATCTCCCACTGCATACCCAGGCCCTGCAGCTGGCCGTGGCTCCCGATCCCCACCCGGGCGCCGCCCTCGATCATCTGCTTGGCGAACGCCGCGTGCTTCGGGAAGACGTACTCCTCGGTGCGGAACCAGCCGCCGGGGCCCGGGTTATTGCCGCGCCGCCGCGCCCGTGCGTCGACCGCCTCCTCAGGGCTGAAGTGGCGGAGCTTGGCGTCGTCGTGCACCGTTTCGGTGGCGTAGTAGAAGTTCTCCCCGAACGGCCCGCCGTACGACACCAGCAGCGTGGGGGTGTTGGTGGTCTGGGTCGCCTTGAAGAGCTGCACCACGTCGTCGTACTTGGGCACGATGGGCAGCGCGTGCTCGATGCCCGGATAGCCGTCCATCGCGTGGGTCAGGTCGAGCTTGTAGTCGAGCCCGCCTTCGGTCGTGGGCATCAGGCCGAGCTCCTTCGCCGCCATGATGATCCACTGGCGCTGCTGGCGGTTGCCCGTCATGTACATCTTGAGCGTCTTGGTGTCGTAGTACTGGCTGTAGCGCTTGAGGATGCTGCGCGCATGATCCAGATCGCGCACGTTCTCCCCGTTGAACACGCCGGGGCCGGTCGAGAAGATCCGCGGGCCCACCATGCCGCCCGTCTCCACCCGGTCCTGATAGCTCAGCACGTCGGTGGTCGCGGTCTGCGGATCGCGCGTGGTGGTGGTGCCGTACGCCAGCGTGGTGAGGTACTGCCACGCCTGGGCCGGATGGATCTCGGGGATCAGCCACTGCGAGTGGTAGTGGATGTCCACGAATCCCGGCAGAATCGTCTTCCCCGTCACGTCGATGATCCTGGCCCCGCCCGGCACGGCCACCTGGCCGCGGGCGCCCACCGCAACGATGCGGTCATCCTTCACCACGACGTCGGCGTTCTCGATGATCTCCTTGCCCTTCATCGTGATCGCACGCGCGCCGCGCAGTACGACCGTACCCTTCGGCATGTCGCGCGCCGCACCCACCTTGATGCGGATCTCATCGGGCTTGTAACCCGGCTTCTCGTCCTTCTTCTTCGCCAGCTCGGTCGAATCCGCCCGCAAGACGCTGATCCGTTTCTGGATCGAGTCCGGCACCTGGGCGCCCGCCTTCTTCAGGCTGTCGGCCTTGGTATTCAGCATTTTCAGGCTGTCCGCCTGGTCCTTGACCCGCTTAGTGCTGTCGGCCTTGGCCTTGTCCGCCACCTTCTTGAGCGTATCGGCGTGCGCCGAGTCGGCCTTGAGCGCGGTAAGCCGGGTGGTGATCGAGTCGGGCACCGGCGCGTTGGCCTTCTTCAGGCTGTCGCTCTTGGCGCCGAGCTGCTTGAGCGTGTCGGCCCTGGCCGTGGCTTGCCTGGTGCTGTCGGCCTTGGCGCGATCCACCGCCTTCATGCTGTCCTCGACCACCTTGGCGCGGTCGAGGCTGTAACTCAGGAACGCGTTGCCGATGGCCCAGTGCACCGTGCGGCCGTCGGGGCTCCACGAGGGAAATTCACCGCCCACGTCGCTGAGCTTCTTCACGGGTACCGACCCGCCGCCCGCGGCGGAGATCGTCGGTACGGGGCCGCCGACCTTGGGAATCGTGACGGCGTAGATGTCGCTGCCGATTTGCGCGAGCGCCTGATCGCCCTTGGGCGCGATGAGAATGATCCCCGCCGGAGGAGGAGGCTGCCCCGGCTCCAGGTCACCCGCCGAATCGGTCACGAGCACCGGCTGCGGCTTGGGCTCCGGGAAGAGCCGGCGCGGCAGCGTCGTCGGCTCGGCCTGGTCGAAGTCCGCCGGCACCCCGCCCGCCGGCGGCTGGCCGACGACGCGGATGTGCTGCTTGACGTCGGTGCCGTCCCAGCGGAAGGACACCAGTCCTTCGACCGGGCTGTAGGCGTAGATCCGCGCGGTATCGCTGGCGAAGTGCGCCCCGTCGCGTGAGCCGGTCGGCGCGATCAGCGTCGCGTCCGCGGGTCCCATCCCCTGCGCCGGCACCCAGACGAACTCGGCGCCGAGCGGGCCGCCGAAAAAGCCCTGGGCGTCCTTGAGGTCGCGCGCGGCGCCGCGGGTGGCGACGATGCGGCTGCCGCTGGGCGACCAAGCCAGGTTGTAGTAGAGCGCCCCGGTGCGGGTGAGCTGCACCGGCCGGACGGCCGGGCCCTTGCCGTCCACCGCCACCTTCATGATCTGCCCTCCGCCGGCATCGGCCCAGGTGACGTAGGCCACCCACTTGCCGTCGGGCGACCACACCGGGTGATACTGGCCCACCTCGGACGCATCGAGCCGGCGCGGCGCGCCGTCCGGCAGGTCCTTGAGGTAGAGGCGGTCGAGCGCGGTGAACACGATCCGCTTGCCGTCGGGCGAGAGCACCGGGCTCCGGATCTGGCGCACGGTCAGCATCGCCGTGGTATCGACGTGGTAGGTGAATTTGACCTCGGGGCCGAGGTCGAGCTTCACCGGCACGCTCATGGGGATCTTGGTCGCGGCGCCGCCCTCGACGGGCACCCGGTAGATCTCGCCGCCGTAGCTCACCACCACCGAGCGGGAGTCCGGGGTGAAGGAGTAACCCGGGAGCACGTCCAGCGGCGCGCGCGATTCCTGCTCGTCGCGCTGCACCGGATAGGCCAGCCAGTGTTCCTCGCCCGTATTGAGATCGCGAGCGCGGAGCCCGGTTTCGGTGTGGTAGCGGGTGCCGTAGATCAGCCACTTGCCGTCGGGCGAGAGCTGGGGCCGGAACGCCGAGCCGTAGCGGCTCGACATGAAGTTGACGGTGCCGGTTTCCCGGTCGTACATGCCGAGCTCGAACTGCGGCAGGATGGCGTTGTACTGCCAGTCGCCGTTGCGCCCGGCGAACCAGATGTAGCGACCGTCGGGGCTGAACGCGGCGCCCAGGGTCTTGAGCGTAGGCGGCTCGCGGATGACGGGCAGTCCGCCGCCGCCGTCGACGTGGTACATCTGGAGTTTGGCGGCCCCGCCTAACCCGCCGGAGCGGCTCACCACGATGTACTTGCCGTCGGGCGAGTAGTCGGGCGAGACGTACAGCGCGTTGTTCCCCTGGGTGACCTGCGTGGTGTCCTTGCCGTCGAGCGAGATGGTCCAGACGTTGTCGCCGCCGCTCCGGTCGGAGATGAACACCACCTTCTTGCCGTCGGGGCTGAAGCGCGGCTGGGCGTCGTAGGCCAGCCCGCTGGTGAGCCGGGTCGCGGTGCCCCCGGCGATCGGCATGGTGTAGAGATCACCCAACAGGTCGAAGACCAGGGTCTGCCCGTCGGGGCTCACGTCCACCGAAATCCAGGTGCCCTTGGTGGCGGTGAACTCCGCGTGGCGGCCCACGTCGAGCGGGAGGGGCTTGCGGGGCGGACCCGCGCCAGGCCCCCCCGGCCCCTGGGCGGACAGCGCGAACGGGGTCACCAGAGCGAACAGGCCGGACGAGCGCAGAGCGCGAGAGATCGTAGTCATGGGGCTCACCGAATCCCGGACGTCGCGTTAGGCACCGTGTGCCGCCAGGGCTGATCGGGCAGCGCACGTTGTCTGGGCCAGAGCTCGTCGAGCGAGTCGCCGTCGTAGAGCCGGCCGTTCTTCATCACGTACTTGATGGTGTTGGTGTTGCGGATGTTGGCCAGCGGGTCCTGGTCGAGCACCAGCAGGTCGGCCAGCTTGCCGGGCTCCAGCGAGCCCAGGTCCTTGCCTAACCCGATCGCCTCGGCGCCGTAGATCGTGGCCACCCGGAGCGCGTCGTGGGTCTTCATCCCGCCGCTCGCCACCAGCCACAGCTCCCAGTGATAGCCGAGGCCGTCGAACTGGCTGTGGCTGCCGATGCCGACGCGGCCGCCGCCCTCGATCATGTCCTTGGCGAACGCCGCGTACTTCGGGAAGGCGTATTCGTCTTTCATGAACCAGCCGCCGGGGCCGGGGCCGGGATTGCGGCGCCGCACCTTGGAGTCGAGCGCCTCCTCCGGCATGAAGCGCCGGACCTTGGCGTTCTCGGCGGGATTCTCGTTGGTGTAGAAGTAGTTCTCGCCCCAGGGACCGCCGTACTGCACGATGTTGGTCGGCGTGTTGGTCGTCTGGGTCTCCTTGAAGAGCTGCACCACGTCGTTGTACGCCGGGGTAATCGGCATGGTGTGCTCGATGCCGGGATACCCGTCCATGGTGTGCGTCATGTTGAGCCGGTAGTCCAGCCCTCCCCCGTTGGTCGGCAACAGGTGCATCCCGACCGCCTCCCTGCTTCGCACCGCGAACGCGCAGCCACTGAGCCGCTGCACCGCGTGGTCTGCGATTACATCGCGGGCATGACCGACTCCTTCCTGGTTCGCACACTGGAGTCGGTGCGCCGGCCGTGATCGCGAACGCGCGACGGCGATGTTAGACTGGCTTTGTGTACCGCATTCTTTTCTCCCTCTTCGTGATTTGCGCAAGTGCCGCCGCACAGTCCAACGATGGCGCCAAGCGTGGACGCAAGATTGTCGACGACGCGATTGCGGCGCTCGGCGGGCCGGCGTATCTCCATGTCCACGACGTGCATACCGAAGGCCGCGCGTTTTCCTTCTCACGGTTCGAAGAAATCTCCGGGATGTCGCCGATCATCGACTATGAGGAGTATCCGGACAAGTTTCGACAGGAGACGGGCAAGAAGCATGAA
>CAYNNS010000073.1:0-12451 GCA_964398345.1 uncultured Gemmatimonas sp.
GGGGTGCCGTGTTTGGGACGGCGGCGCAGCGGTCGACTTTCCGCGCCTTGGGCGGCGTGGGTGTCAGCTGCAACGCGACGTTCAATGGACCGGGGGTGCCCCCCAGCAGGGACGCGATTTGGGTCCGGAAGCCGACGTGGGGGATGAACGCTGTTCCCGCCGCTACGGACAGTCTACTGATGTTCGTCGAAAATGACCGGAACCAAGGCGCCGACGATCAGTGGGTGCCGATCGTCGTCAGCAACATCGATAACGCTGCGACTTGCGGCGCCGACAACGCGATCAAATTCACGCTCGGCTCCGCGCCTACCCATAATCCGGGAGGCCTCGGCGGAAACATCAACGGCGCCCAGTTCTTCGTCGGGGCTCCGGTGCGCTGGTTCGAGCAGATGGAATACGGTCCCGTCACCGACGCGAACGGCAAGGTGTACGTCGGGGCCCGCTCGATCAACAAGAGCCAGAACACGCTGTCAGGTGTCTTCGGCCCGCTGCCCGATACGCTGTCGTTCTCGCTGACTTACTACGACGTCAACGGCAATGTGCTGAATCCGACGACCGCCACCAAGTTCGATGTGCGTTCGATCGGGATCGATCTCTCCGGCACCACGAGTGTCAGTGTCTCGCTCGGCGGCGGCTCCACTCGCGCGCGGGGTTCCTCGCCGATCTTTACCCGCGTGGCTTTGCGCAACGTTCTCCGTCCCTAAGTCCGGTGATCTCCGTGAAAGCCTTCATTCGCAGTCTCAGGCGCAGGTTCCGCATCGTTCGCGACGAGCGAGGCATCGCGTTGGCGCTGGTTCTCCTGGGCCTCGTGCTCATGGGAGCTGTCGTTTCGGGCTCTTTCCTCGCCGTGCGGCTCGACAAGAGCTCCTCGAACACCACCACGTACGCCGCAGATGCGCAGGGCGCCGCGGAAGCGGGGCTCGCCGAGGTGTATGCGACCTGGGATCCCACGGTGCAGAGCGTCATGCCGATCTGGGATGGGACGACCGCCACGGAGATCGGTGTTGGATTGCACAACCTGGGGACCAATCCGTATCGGCAATTCGCCGACACGGTCCGCCGGATCAACAACGAGCTGTTCCTGGTGCGCTCCTACGGCGTGCGGAAGGATGCCGGCGGCAATACGCTCTCGAAGCTGGGGGTGGCGCAGATGTTCCGCGTCATCAAGCCGACCATCGGCGTGAACGCGGCCGTCACCACGATGGACCCGCTCAAGCTCAATGGTAACGCTTTCGAGATTTCGGGCATTAACACGCTCCCGGCGCAGTGGGGCGCGGGCGAGTGTCCCCCGGTCGACGCCGGGAACAGCGACGACGTGGTCGGGATCCGCAGCGCCAGCACCACTGGCGTCCAGAACCAGGACCTCGACAACGTCTTCGGCTATCCCACTCCGTATGTCGCCAATGATCCTTCGATCACGGACGCGAACTTCCAGAACTTCCTGGACTACACCTACAACACGTTAGCCGCCCAGCCTGGCGTCAAGAACCTGCCCAACTCGACGCCCTACAACGGCGTGGGTCCGACCATCGACTATTCCACGAGTCCGGCGAGCTGCGGCAGATCCGATCTGCTCAACCTCGGCGAGCCGTACCGCAATCCTCCCACCGGAGGCGCAGTGACCCAGTGTTACGGCTATTTTCCCGTGGTCCATGGCACCGGCTCTTCTCTCAAGATGGCCGCCGGAAACCGGGGTCAGGGCACCATCCTGGTCGATGGTGACCTCGAGCTCGCCGGCGGATTCGAGTGGGACGGGCTGATCATGGTGAAGGGCACCATCAAGATCAACGGCAACGGGAACAAGCTGACCGGTGCCGTCTTTGCCCAAGGCGTGGACGTGCTCACCGCGGGGTCGATTTCCGGTAACGTGGAGATCAAGTACTCCTCATGCGCAATCCAGAAGGCCATCGGCGGGGCCACGCTCGCAACACCGCTCGGACAACGGAGCTGGCTGCAGATTTACTGAGCCGCGTCGTTCTGCTCGTGTCATGCGCCGCCCTCGCACCCGCGGGGGCGGCGTTTTCACAAGAGCTCCCCGCAGGACTCACCGAGCGCGAGGTCACCATTCCAGGGCCGGTGCCGCTGCCGGGCACCCTGACCTTGCCGGCTGGGAAGGGCCCCTTCCCCGCGCTCATCATCATCCACGGCTCCGGCGCCGGCGACCGCGACCTCACCATGGGGCCGCAGCCGCCGCTCAGCCTGATCAAGCCCTACCGCGATCTGGCCTGGGGCCTGGCTCAGCACGGCGTGGCGGTGCTGCGCTACGACAAGCGCACCCGCGTTGCGCCGATGTGGTATGCGGGCAAGACTTTCACGGTCTGGGACGAGACGATCCAGGACGCGCTGGCGGCGCTCATCCTGCTCCGGCAGCAGCCCGAGGTGAACGCCGGCAAGAGCTACCTGATCGGGCATTCGCTGGGCGGGATGCTGGCGCCCCGGATCGCCAAGGCCGACGGCAGGCTCGCCGGCGTGATCCTGCTGGCCGGCGCCACCCGGGCCAAGACGGTCGACCAGGTGGAACGCCAGCTCGCCTACATCCAATCGGTCTCCGGGCCCGACTCGGCGGCCGTGAAAGCCCAGCGGGCCCAGCTCGAGCCTTTGCTGGCGAAGATCCGCGCGCTGACGCCGGCCGACTCGGCTAACCCGCAAATCCTGCTCGGCGCCCCGGCGCGCTACTATCTCGACCTCGACGCCTACGATCCCGCCACCACCATGCGGGAGCTCGCGCTGCCGCTGCTGGTGCTGCAGGGCCTGCGCGACTACCAGGTCACCCCGGATCAACTCGACGACTGGCTCACGACGCTGGGAGCGCGCCGCGATCTCACCGTGCAGCGCTACGAGGGGCTGAACCACCTGTTCCTGCGCGGCGAGGGGCCGCCCTCCCCGGCCGATTACGCGAGGCCCGGCAACGTCGACCCCAAGGTGATTTCCGACATCGCGGAGTGGATCGCCAAGCACTAGTTTATCCGCTGGACTTCATCCGGATCTCCGAGGCTCATCCATGAAACGCCATACCGTTGTCGGCGCCATGCTGCTGTCCCTGGTCACTGGTCACTGGTCACCGGTCACTGCGCAAGCCCGCGCCTTCACACCCAACGACTGGTACCGCGTCACGACCGTGAGCGCACCGGCCGTCTCTCCCGACGGCAAGCAGGTCGCCTTTACCGTGACCACGGTGGTGACCGCGGAGAACAAGCGCCACGCCGAAGTGTGGCTGGTGAACGCCACGGGCGGCGACCCGATGCGGATGACCGCGCCGGGGGTGGAGAGCAGTAACCCGCGCTGGTCGCCCGACGGCAAGCTGCTGCTCTTCAATTCGACCCGCCCGGGCGGCAAAGGCCGCACCTGGGCGCTGCGCATGGACCAGCCCGGGGGCGAGGCCTTCGAAGTGGACAGCCTGCCCAACGGCTCCTCGCCGAAGGACGGCAGCTTCATCGTCTGGTCGGAAGGCGACACCACGCGCGCCGCCCGCGACAGCAGCCGCCGGGATCCCTTTGCACGGATGCAGCCGATGGCGCGGCCGCCGTACGGCGCAATTACCAGCCCGCTGGATCCGGCGCGCTTCGACGGGCGGCAGATCACCGAGATGCAGTACAAGGGCAACGGCATCGGCTTCATCCCCGGCCCGCGGGAGCCGAGGAGCTTCAAGGCCAATCAGATCTGGATCCGTCCGACCAATGGCGGCCCGAAGAGGCAGCTCACCAGCGACAACTTCTCGCACCAGGACGTGGCGGTCTCGCCCGACGGGCAGTGGATCGCCTACGTCGCCGACAGCCGGATGCGCTCCGACTCCGTGGTGCGGGCCGAGCGCGATTCCCTGGCGAAGCTGCCGTACGACGCAAAGCGCGACGAGGCGGTGCGCAACGACGCCGACATTTTCGTGATCCCGGTGGCTGGCGGCACCCCGCGCCGGATCACCAACGGCCCCGGCAACGAGGGCAACCTCGACTGGTCGCCGGACTCGCGCTGGATCTCGTTCGTGGCCTCGCCGAATCGGACCGCAAGCCAGCGGCTGTATGTGGTCTCCGTGGGAGGAGGAACGCCGGTCAACCTGCTGGGCGAGTGGCAATACGAGCCCAACGGATACCAGTGGCTCTCGGGCGGCACCATCGGCATGAGCGCCGACGTCGGTGGCCGCACCGCGCTCTTTCGGGTGACGGTACCTCCGGCCGGCGTGGCCGACTCGAAACTGGTGCCACAGGAAATCCTTTCCGGACGGCGGCGGATGAGCGGCTTTTCGGCCGACGACAATCGCAAGCTCATTGCCTTCGTCGCCACCAGCCTCACGAAGCCCACCGAGCTGTTCGTGGTGGGTCCCGATGGCCAGGGCGAAAAGCAGCTCACCCACTTCAACGACAAGCTCAACGGCGAGATCGCCTGGTCGGACGCCGAGCGTTTTACCTATAAATCGGTCGGCAACCTGGAGATCGAGGCGTGGCTGATGAAGCCCTACGGCTACCAGCCGGGCAAGAAGTATCCCGTGGTGCTCTACATCCACGGCGGGCCGCACTCGGCCTACGGGGAGAACTGGTTTGACGAGTTCCAGAATCTCGCGGGCGCCGGGATGTGGGTGCTGTTTACTAACCCGCGCGGCTCCAGCGGCTACGGCGCGCCCTTTACCTTCTCGACCCGCGGGCGCTGGGGCGCCGAGGACTACCAGGATCTGATGAAGGCGGTGGACATCGTCTCCAGGCGTCCCGACGTCGACTCCACCAACATGGGCGTGACCGGCGGGAGCTACGGCGGCTTCATGACGGCGTGGGTCACCACCAAGACGGCGCGCTTCAAAGCGGCCCAGACCGACCGGATGATCAGCGAGTGGACTTTCTGGTACGGCGCGTCGGACGCGCAGGGGCTCACCGAGTTCGAGTTCTACGGCAAGCCCTGGGAGAACCAGCCGATCTACGACTCGCTCTCCCCGATCCGCCACGTGAACAAGGTGAAGACCCCCACCTTGATGGTGCAGTCGGAAGAGGATTATCGCACGCCGATCGGCAACGCGGAGCTCTGGTACATGGCGCTCAAGAAGCAGGGAGTGCCGGTCGAGCTGGTGCGTTACCCTCGCTCCAATCACGATCTCTCGCGCACCGGCGAGCCGTGGCTGCTGGTGGATCGGCTGGGGCGATTGCGGCAGTGGTTCGGCTACTGGCTCAAGGCCGAGAAGCCGAGCATGGCGGCGAACAACGGGCAGCCCTGAGGATCAAACAATCCTCAAATTGTTGACCGGCAAGCGGGTACGGCTTAAGGTCCGGGAGCGCTTTTCTGCGCGAAACGGTACATTCTGCCGCACCCGCAACCGATTGATTCGGAGGTCCCCATGCTCATGCGTCGCGTAGTCGCACGAATTCTGTCGGCCGCCGCTCTGGTTGGCGTCCTTGCTCTCCCGGCGGCCGGCCTGCTGCAAGCCCAGGCTGCGCCCAAGGGCTCGACGGGGAAATGCACCGACGGAAGCTTCACCAGCGCCAAGACCAAGTCCGGTGCGTGCTCGGCCCACGGCGGTGTGGCCACCTGGTTTGCCGACAAGCCCGCCAAGCCGGCCAAGCCCGCGAAGCCGAGCGCTCCTGCGGCCGCCCCAGCTCCGGCGCCGGCTCCTGCTGCTGCGTCCGCTCCGAGCGGTCCCCCCGCCGGCGCGACGGGGAAGTGCAGCGACGGCACCTTCACCAAAGCGAAGAAACAGCAGGGCGCCTGCTCTTCGCATGGTGGAGTTGGCCAGTGGTTCGCTACCGTCGCTCCTGCGAAACCCGCCCCCGGCCCGGCGAAGCCCACGGCCGGCCCGGCCACACCTGCTCCTGCCGCGGCCCCGGCTGGTGCGCCCGCGGATGCCTCGGCGCTCTGCAACGACGGGACCTATTCCAAGAGCCAGCACCGCTCGGGCACCTGCTCGCAGCACAAGGGCGTCAAGCAGTGGCTCAAGCAGCTGCCGCCGCAATGAGCCTCCTCGACGATCTCGCCGCCAAGGTCAAAGGCGCGCTGGGGGCCAATTCTCCCGCGGCGGGGATGATTGACCACGTGATCGGCTACGTGCACGACACCGAGGCGTCCGGTGGGCTGCACGGGGTAGTGCAGAAGTTCGAGCAGTCCGGGTTAGGCGCCCTCGTGCAATCGTGGATCAGCACCGGCAAGAACCTCCCGGTCTCGCCGGATCAGGTCAAAGCCGTGCTGGGCAGCGAGCGCATCGGACAGTGGGCGGCGAAGCTCGGGATCTCGCCGGAGCAGGCCAATCAGCAGATCGCCCAGGTGCTCCCACAGGTGGTGGACCACCTCACGCCGGGCGGCACCCTGCCGACGCTCGACGAGATGAAGGCCAAGCTCGGCGGAATGCTCTCTCGCAAATAGGCGGACAGGCGGTCGGGCGGTCTGGCGGTCAGGATCGGACCGCCCGCCCGCCAGACCGGCCCTTTCGCATGTTCGCACTCCCTTTCGCACTCCTGGTCGGCGCTGCCGCACCTCCCGTATTCACGTTCCATACCGACGAGTTCTGGCTCAACCTGCACCAGTTTCTCTACGTGCTGGGCCGGGCGGAAGCCAAGGCCTTCGATGCCAATCGCGAAGCCGTGGTGCACGCCCCGGAAGACGCCGAGCGCGGTTTGGAACGGGCCAGCGATGCGGAACGCACGCTCTGGCGCAGCGCGGTGTCCTGGTACGCGAATGGTTTGAGCCGTCAGGACGCCGTCTTCGACACCCCGCTTCCCCAGCTCGCCTGCGCCCTCGCTGCCGCCGGCGACGCGCCGGAGGCTCCCCGGCTGTCGCCGGCAGACGCCGAAGTCCGTGGCGTGCTGCAGCAGGTCGCCCCGATCTATCGCAAGCTCTGGTGGCCGGAGCAGCGCGAGGCCAATCGGCAGTGGCGGCTGGGCATGGACTCGCTGGTCGCCCGTCACGGGGACTCGGTGCTGGCGTTCATCACCCGCGTCTACCAGATGGACTGGCCCGCGGAGGGCTACCCGATCCACGTTGCGGGTTATGCCAACTGGGCGGGGGCCTACTCGACCACCGGCCATCTGCTGATCGTCTCCAGTCGCGACAGCCTGCTGCGGCGGCTTTACGGCCTCGAGACCGTTTTTCACGAAGCGATGCATCAGTGGGACCCCGGCATCGACGCCATCCTCGACGAGGAAGCCGGCAAGCTGGGCCGGCGGGTGCCGCCGAGCCTTTCGCATGCGATGATCTTCTTTACGGCGGGCGCGGCGATCCGGCGCGTCGTGCCGGACCACGTGCCCTACGCGGACGCCTTCGGAGTCTGGCAGCGGCGCTGGCAGCCGATGCGGGAAGCGCTGGTGGAGGAATGGGGACCCTGGCTCGACGGCACCGGCACCCGGGACGAAGCCCTGGTCCGCCTGCTGGAACGGCTGACCGAGCCCTAGGCCTCGGCGGGGATTCTCAGGTCGGGCAGGCTGAGCTGCTGCCACTCGACGTTGCGCGCGAGCACCACCTCCCGCACCAGCCGCTCGCGCGTCGACAGGGTGGAGGCGCCGGTCTTTACCTCCACGAAGACGATCTTGCGCAGCGCGCCCTCGCTCAAGCCATCGAACACGATGAAATCGACGGGGGAGCCGATGAACCTGGCATCCTTCGGATTCCAGCGGAAATCGGGCAGATAAGGCACCAGGTGCTCGGCGACCTTGCCGAGCGTCACGGACTGGCTGCGCTGCACCGCATCGCGGCGCAAGGCCGCGGTGTAGTTGGCCTTCCAGTGCAGGAAACGCCACTGGAACCAGAGGTACAGGCCCGCCAGCGCGAGCAGCAATGCGCCAATGCCGAGCCCCACCATCTCAGAAGGAGTCATGGCGCAATCTAGCCGGGGTCGCCGGGAGGGCCGGCTTGACGGCGCCGCGGGTGATGGATAGACTGTCTACCTCACAATAGGAAGGCAGTCTATCCATGGCGCGGCCTTCCGGGGAGCTGTTCCCCGGCACCCTCGAAATGCTGATCCTGCGCACGCTCACCGTGCAGCCGATGCACGGCTACGCGATCGCGCAGCACATCGCCCGGGTCTCGCAGGACTTCCTCAGGATCGAGAAAGGCTCGCTCTACCCCGCGCTCGAGCGGTTGCTCCGTGGCGGCTGGGTCACGGCCCGCTGGGACAAGAGTCCGACCGGGCGCCGGGCGCGCTACTACACCATTACCGCGTCGGGACGCCGGGTGCTGGGCGAAGAGATCTCCGCCTTCCAGCAAATGACGGCGGCGATCGGCCGGGTCTTGAAGCCGAGCTGAGCGGATGTCCTGGCTCGATGGGCTGCGCCACCGGATCCGGAGCCTGGTGCACTCCCAGGCGGCGGCGCGGGAGCGAGACGACGAGCTGGGCTTTCACCTGGCCCGCGGCAACGAGGATGCGGGTGATGCCGCCCGGCGCGAGCTCGGCAACGTGACCTATCTGAAAAGGAGCTGCGACACATGGGAGCGCTCCGCGTGTTCGACGTGCTGGATCAGGATCTGCGTTTCGGGCTGCGCGCCCTGCGCCGGGCCCCTGGCTTCGCCCTGGTCGCGGTGCTCTCTCTCGGGCTCGGCATCGGCGCCAACACCGCGATCTTCGGCGTCATCCACGCGCTCATGCTGCGGAAATTGCCGGTGCCGAATCCCGAGCAGCTGGTGCAGCTCACCGGCGCGGTCGAGCGCGGGAACCTCTTCCCCCGCGCCGAATACCTGGCGTTCCGCGACGCTCCCGGGATCAGCTTCGCCACGTTTTTCCTGTCGCGCGTCGACGGCGCCGAGCTCAAGGGCGCCGCACTGCGCCCGAATGTCGAAATGGCCGACGGCCGCTTCTTCCACGTGCTCGGCCTGGCTCCGGCAGCCGGACGGCTGCTCACCGAACAGGACGAGAGCGAGGCGGCGCCGGTCGCGGTCGCGTCCTACCGCTTCGCGCAGCGCTACTTCGGGACGGCCCAGGCCGCGGTCGGTGAGCGGATCCTGCTGCACGGTCACAGCTTCACCATTGTGGGTGTGACGCCGGCGGGGTATCGCGGTCTGGTGCTGACGTTCCCCTTTGACCTGACGGTTCCCCGAACGACCACGGCATTGCTCGCGACCCCGCGCGGCCCCGCACCGCCGGAGGTCACCTGGGTCGTCGGGCGCCTCGGCGGTGAGCCCAGCGCCGTGGCCGCCGCCGTGAAGCGCGCCTACGCGAACTGTTGTGCGCTCGGCCAGCTTGCCCCGCCCGGCCACCTCCCCGGCGAACAGCGAGTCGACCTGGCCGGCATCAGCCGGGGGATCGCCTTCTCGAAGGGCGGCGACTTCCGCAGCCTGTATTCCCGCATGCTGTTCGCGCTGATGGGCGGAGTCGCGGTGCTGCTGCTGATCTCGTGCAGCAATGTCGGCAACCTGCTGCTGGCGCGCGCCACGGTGCGGTCGCGCGAGCTGGCGGTGCGGCTGTCGCTGGGTGCGTCGCGCCGCCGGGTGGTGCGCCAGCTGCTGGTCGAGAGCGGTCTGCTTGCCGGGTTAGGGGCAACGCTCGGCGTCGCGGCGGCGGTCTGGGGTACGGCTTTCCTGGCGCGGCACCTGCCGAGCAACCTCCGGGCGCTGGAGCCCTTCATCGCCGTCGAGCCCAACCGGGTGATTCTGGGATTCTCCCTCGGCGTGGCCGTCTTCTGCACGCTGCTCGTGGGTGTGCTCCCGGCGCTCCGCGCGACCCGGGTCGATCCGGTGATCGGGCTGGCCACCGGACGCGCCGCGGTGCGCGGCGGCCGTAGCCGGCTGGACCGCGCGATCGTGGCGGCCCAGGTCGGCCTGGCGCTGGTGCTGGTCTCGTCCGCGGGTCTCCTGATGACCACGTTCCGCAACCTGCGCTCCGGCGCCGACGGGTTCGAGCCGCGCGGACTTTTCTTCGCGGATTTCGATTTCCGCAGCATGCCCGAGACTGACTCCGCGGGCGTCCTGCTGGTCGCGGAACGGGTTGCCGAGCGGCTGCGCGAAGTCCCCGGCGTGAAGCGGGCGGTGATCGGCAGCCTGGTGCCGCTGGTGTACGGCGGGGGCCCCAGCCGAGTGGTGCAAGCGCAGGGGCTCGAAGAGCGGGAGGTGGTCTACGTGCGGGCCAACCCGGGGTTCTTCGACGCGGTCGGGATCCGGCTCACCGCGGGGCGGGATTTCGCGTCCGGCGACCGGGGAGGAGCCTCCGGCGTCGCCATCGTCAGCCGCGGGTTAGCCGAGCGCTACTTCCCGGGCAGGAATCCCATCGGGGCCTCGTTGCGCCTGAGCCAGAGCGCCGGGGCAATGCAGATCGTCGGCGTCGCGGAGGACACCAAATACTTCGACCTCCGGTCGCCGGCGCCGCTCACCCTCTATCAGCCCTGGGCCGCGTCGACCGAGGGATTCCTGATCGTCGTTCGCACCGATGGCAAGATGAACGCGGCGGCCGGTATCGATGCGGTCCGCTCGGCCAGCGCGGGGGCGCTGCCCAACGTGCAGGCCCGCCGGGTCGACGCGATGGAGTACATGCTCGACTATCACGCGGGCCGGGAACGCTCGCTGGCGCTCATCGGCGTGCTGTTCGGCGCCGTCGCCGTCGGGCTGGCGGCGATCGGCCTCTACGGCGTCATGGCGTTCCAGGTCGCCGCGCGCTCCGGCGAGATCGGGATTCGCATGGCGTTGGGAGCGAACGGCCGCCGCGTGGTGCGCATGGTGCTGCAGCAGACCTTCGGCGTCATCGCGATCGGGATCGTGGTGGGGGTGCCGCTCGCGCTGGTCGCGGCCAAAGCCCTCGCCTCGCTGCTCTACGGGACCTCGCCGTGGAACGCGACGCCGCTCGCCTCCGCCGCGCTGGTGCTGATTGGTGTCGGGACCGCGGCGAGCGTATTGCCGGCGCGCCGTGCCTCGCGGGTGGATCCGCTGATCGCGCTGCGCGCGGAGTAACCCGCTAGCGCAGCGGTTCGTCCGAGGCGAGCCGCGTCACCATCTGGGTGATGCGGCGGGCGCGGGTCTCGGGTCGCTTCACGTCGTGGATGCGGTAGAGGACCCGGTAGCGCCACGAGGCGCTGAGTCTGGCGAAATGGGCTTTCGCCTTGGGCACCGCGGCGAGCGCGATGCGAAAGTCCGCCGGGACCGTGGCCGTGCTCGCCGGGGCATAGGCGCGCTCCCAGCGGCCATCCTGCTTCGCCGCTTCGACCTGCTGGACTCCCGCGGGCTTGAGCCTTCCGGCCTTCTCCAGTACGGTGACCTTGTTGCAGTTGATCTGGGACCACTTGCTGCGCGGCCGGCGCGGCGTAAAGCGCTGCAGCCAGTAGTCCTGGTTGAGCGGCCGTTTGAGGCCGTCGATCCAGCCGTAGCAGAGCGCGCCCTCGAGGGCCTGCTGGTAGTCCACGGAACGGATGCCCGAGTCCTTCTTCGCGATCCTCAGGTAGATCCCGGCTGATTTCGCGTGGTGCTTCGCAAGCCAAGCCTCCCAGGAAGCCTGGCTGGGGAAGGCGAGGATCGGGAGGTCGTCGCGGGGCATTCTTTAGGATACCTTTGGGGCTGCTCCTTCACCAACGAGATCGGCATGCGCTCCTGTCCCTCCCGTCACCTCTGGGCGGTTTTCGTCCCCCTCGCCATCGCCTCGACCTTGCACGCGCAATTCCAGGGCGGCGGTGGTCCGCAGCGCGCCGAGCCGCCGCGCTTCCGGTTCATGGGTCCCGCGAGCGGCGGCCGCATCTCCGCGGTCGTGGGCGTCCCCGGTGATTCGCTGACGATTTACTTCGGCTCGGCGTCGGGCGGGGTGTGGAAGTCGCGGGATGGCGGCACCACGAATACGCCGGTCTTCGACGGCCAGCCGGTGCAGGCGATCGGCGCGCTGGCGATCGCGCCCTCGGATTCCAAACAGATCTGGGCGGGCACCGGTGAGGCCTGGGCGATTCGCGACGCCGACGTCATGGGCGACGGGGTCTACAAGTCGAACGATGCCGGCGCCACCTGGACCAACATGGGGCTCAAGGAGACGGGGCGGATCGGAAAGATCATCGTGCACCCGAGCAACCCCGACATCGTGTACGTCTGCGCGCTGGGCCGGGCGACGGGGCCGCAGCAGGAGCGCGGCGTGTACCGCACCAAAGACGGCGGCAAGACGTGGGAGCGGATCCTGTTCGTCGATGCTAACACGGGATGCTCCGGCCTGAGCCTCGACGCCCACGATCCCAGCGTGCTGATCGCGGGGATGTGGGACGTGGTGATGCATACCTGGGCGATGTTCAGCGGCGGGCCCGGCAGCTCGATCCACATGTCGCGGGACGGCGGCGACAGCTGGAAGAAGCTCAGCGATCCCGGCCTGCCCAGAAGCCCGGTCGGCAAGATCGACGTGGCGATCGCGCCCTCCAACTCGCAGCGGGTTTACGCGCTGATCCAGACGCCGAACCAGGGTTCGCTCTGGCGCTCGGACGACGGCGGCACCACCTGGAAGGTGGCCAGCTGGGACCGGGCGCTGATCGGGCGCGCGGGTTACTACATCAAGGTCGAGGGCAACCCCGGCAACGCCGCAGCAGTGCTGGGG